>NZ_KI518170.1 GCF_000479045.1 Cetobacterium somerae ATCC BAA-474 | reverse complement strand
TATAATTGTAATAATAATAACAATAATAACAATAATAATTTATTGAAATTTGTGATGAATAATTTCCGTTATCTCGAAATAAAAAAGAATTTAAATTTAATTAGGTAGATTTATTTGTTTAAAGTAAATTTATTTAGGTACATCTTTAAGTAGGTGTATTATATAATATTAAATTAGAACTCTTAACTATTTCCGCTAATGGAGATGTTAAGAGTTTTTTATTTTTATAAAAAAATTGGAGGTAGTATTATGTATAAGACAAAGTTAGATATCATGGAAACAGAGATTGCAATTAAAGAAGTAAAGGATTTCTTTGAAAGAGATTTAGCTAAAAAACTTGATTTAACAAGAGTTTCAGCACCTTTATTCGTAACACCTGAAAGTGGTTTAAATGATGATTTAAACGGTATCGAAAGAGCAGTAGCTTTTGATACAAAGTGTAAACAAGATGCAGTAATAGTTCACTCTTTAGCAAAATGGAAAAGAATGGCTCTTCATAAATATGGTTTTGACTCTGGAAAAGGTCTTTATACAGATATGAACGCAATCAGAAGAGATGAAGATTTAAGTCCAATTCATTCTTATTATGTAGATCAATGGGACTGGGAAAAAGTTTTAGAAAAGGATGATAGAACAACTGAAACTTTACAAGAAACTGTAAAAAAAATATATAGTTCATTAAAAGATACAGAAAGTTATATTAGAAATATTTACCCTCAACTTTCAAAGAAATTACCTGAAGAGATAACATTTATAACATCTCAAGAGTTAGAAAAACTTTATCCAGAATTAACTCCAAAAGAGAGAGAACATGAACATGCAAAAAGATATGGAGCAATATTTATAAGTGAAATAGGAAAAGTTTTAGAATCAGGAGAGAAACATGATGGAAGAGCACCAGATTATGATGATTGGGATTTAAATGGAGATATAATTGTATATTATGAACCATTAAAAATAGGTTTGGAACTATCATCAATGGGAATTCGTGTATCAGAGGAATCGTTAGCTAAACAGCTAGAGATAGCAGGAGCTGAGGGAAGAAAAGAGTTAGAGTTCCATAAAAAACTTTTAGCAGGAGAGTTACCGTACACAATAGGTGGTGGAATTGGGCAATCAAGATTATGTCTATTTTTCTTAGATAAATTACATATTGGTGAAGTTCAGGCTTCTTTATGGCCACAAGAAGTAATAGAAGAGTGTAAAGCTAAAAATATTCCATTATTATAAAAAGTAAAAATAAACTTGTCTTTCTGGACAAAAAGGGTATATAATTGGTGTGTTATATACTTTTGGAGGTGAAGGATGAGGTATTTAATAGATAAATTATCTATTAAAAATGATTTATCACAAGAAGAGTTAGAAGTGTTACTTACTAATCTAACAGAAGAAGATAGAGATTATTTAATAGATAAAGCATATGAGGTAAGAAAACAATATTATGGAAATACTGTTTTTTTTAGAGGATTAATAGAAATTTCTAATATATGCAAATGTGATTGTTTTTATTGTGGTATTAGAGCTTCTAATAAAAAAGCTAGTAGATATAGATTATCTAAAGAAGAAATCTTAGAGTGTTGTTATAGAGGTTATTCATTAGGATACAGAACTTTTGTTTTTCAAGGTGGAGAAGATAGTTATTTTTCTGATGAGCTTTTAGAAAGTATAATAAAAACTTTAAAAGGTAAATACTCAGACATAGCTATTACTCTTTCTCTTGGAGAAAGAGGAGAAGAATCTTTTAAAAGATTATATGAAGCAGGAGCAGATAGATATTTATTGAGACATGAAACAGTAAATGAGAAACTTTATAAAGAGCTTCATCCAAATATGTCTTTAGATAATAGAAAAAAATGTTTAGAATATCTTAAAGAAATCGGATATCAAGTGGGAAGTGGATTTTTAATAGGATTACCAGGTTTAAAACTAACAGATTATGCTAAAGATTTAATTTTTTTAAAAAAACTTAAACCGCATATGGTAGGAATAGGACCATTTATTCCACATGAAGATACTCCTTTGAAAAATGAAAATGGAGGAACTGCTTACGATACAATTACTTTACTTGCAATAATAAGGCTTCTTTTACCAGATGTATTATTACCAGCAACAACTGCTTTGGGAACAATAGATCCTAAGGGAAGAGAGAAAGGATTTAAAGCGGGAGCTAATGTAATTATGCCAAATCTTTCTCCAATGGAATGCAGAAAAAAATATGCTTTATACAATGGAAAAGTCTTTTTAGGTAAAGAATCGGCAGAAGAGAAACTAAAGATTGAAAATAGCATTTTAGAAGCTGGTTTTCAGCCAGTACTAACAAGAGGAGATAATGTCAGATGGAAAAGAAAATAAATTTTATTGATCAAGAGTATATAGAAAAATTATTAGAAGAATCTAAAATAACAGATTATAAAGAGATAGATAGAATATTAGATAAAGCCAGTAATAAAGAGGGATTAACACATAAAGAGGTTGCATCTCTTTTACAGATAAAAGATGAAAATCAAAAGAAAAGACTTTATGAAATTGCAGGAGAGTTAAAAAAATCGATTTATGGAAATAGAATAGTTGTTTTTGCACCTCTTTATGTAAGTGATTATTGCGTAAATAACTGTACATACTGCGGATATAAAAGAGATAATAAATTCCCAAGAAAAAAACTAACTAGAGAACAAATTCAAAATGAAGTTAAATTATTGGAGAAAATGGGACATAAAAGACTTGCTTTAGAATTAGGAGAAGATCCTGTAAATGTACCTATTGATTATGTGCTAGAAGCTATTGATGCAGTTTATACAACTAAATTTGAAAATGGTTCTATAAGAAGAATAAATGTAAATATTGCAGCAACAACAGTTGAAAATTATAAAAAATTAAAAGATGCTGAAATAGGGACATATATTTTATTTCAAGAAACATATCATAAGCCAACCTATGAGAGAGTTCATCCTAAATCTCTAAAAGGAGATTATGAATATCATTTAACTGCTTTTAATAGAGCAATGGAAGGTGGAATAGATGATGTTGGTGCAGGAGTTCTTTTTGGATTAGCAGATTATAAATATGAAATTATAGCGTTAATGATGCATAATGAATATTTAGAAAAGCATTACGGAGTGGGCTTCCATACAATATCTGTACCTAGAATAAAAAAAGCTGAGGGAATGAGTTTAGATGAGTATCCTCATCAAATAGATGATGATACATTTAGAAATATTGTGGCTATAATAAGATTAGCTGTTCCATTTACTGGAATGATTCTTTCAACGAGAGAAACTGCTGAGTTAAGAAGAGAGTTAATAAAATATGGAATTTCTCAAATAAGTGCAGGTTCTTCTGCTGATGTTGGAGGATATACAGACAGAGAAGAAGGTAAAACTCAGACACAATTTGAATTAGCTGATCACAGAACACCTTTAGAGGTATTAAAAGAACTTTTAGATCAAGATTGCATACCAAGTTATTGTACAGCATGCTATAGAATGGGAAGAACAGGGGATAGATTTATGCAATTAGCTAAAAGTGGAAATATTCAAAATGTTTGCTCGCCAAATGCATTATTGACTTTAATGGAATATGCTATGGATTATGGAGATTTAGAATTAACAGAAAAAGTTGAAAAAGTTATAGCAAGAGAGATAGAAAATATAAAAAGAGAAGATATTAAAATATTAACTTTAGAAAAATTAGAAAAAATAAAAAATGGAGAGAGAGATTTGTATCTTTAGGAGGAAATTATGAAAAATACCCCAAATTCAAATAGATTACATATAGGGATTTTTGGAAAAACTAACTCTGGAAAATCATCTCTTTTAAATGCTATTACAGAGCAAAATATAGCGATAGTTTCAGAAATTGAAGGAACTACAACTGATTCTGTAGTAAAAGCTATGGAATTTTTACCATTTGGACCAGTATTATTCATAGATACTGCTGGACTAGAGGATAATACACCTCTTGGAAAGTTAAGAGTGAAAAAAACTTTAGAGGAATTAAAACGAACTGATTTTGCCATTTTAGTTATGGATGCAACGAAGATTGATATGGCATTCTATAAAGATCAGGAAATTCAATTTAAAAAATATAATATACCATTTTTATTTGTTATAAATAAAGATGATCTTTTAACTGAAAATGAAAAAGATGTTATAAAAAAGATATTTCCAAGAGCAATATTTGCTTCAACAAAAAATAGAGATTCTATTTTAATGTTAAAAGAAAATATTTTAAAAGAGATAATTAAAGAAAAAGAGGAACCAAAACTTTTAGGAGATTTGGTTCCTTATAATGGAAAAGTTTTAATGGTTGTACCTGTAGATTCTGAAGCTCCTAAAGGAAGACTAATACTACCTCAAGTCCAACTTATAAGAGAGTGTCTTGACCATGGAATAAAAAGTTATGTGGTAAGAGATACTGAATTAGAAAGTGCTTTAGAGGATATTAAAGACATTGATTTAGTTGTAACAGATTCTCAAGCCTTTAAAAATGTTGATAAAATTTTAAATAATAGAGCTAAGTTAACAAGTTTTTCAATACTTTTTGCTAGACAAAAAGGAGATTTAAATGATTTAGTTAGAGGTGTAAAAAAACTTAAATCTTTAAATCATGGAGATAAGATATTAATTGCAGAAACTTGCACTCACAATACTTCTCATGAAGATATTGGTAGAGTAAAAATTCCAAAACTTGTAAAAAATTATACTGGAAAAGAGATTGAATTTACTTTTGTAGGAGGAAAAGATTTCCCAGAAGACTTATCAAAATATGCTTTGGTTATTCACTGTGGAGCTTGTATGATAAATAAAAAACATATGCAAAGTAGAATAGATGAATCAATGTTATTAAATGTTCCAATAACAAATTATGGATTAGTTATAGCTGAGGTAACTGGAATTTTAGATAAATCTTTAGAGATTTTTAAATAAAAAATATTTATAAAAATAAAAAGCCATAAAATTAATTTAAAAAAATTAATCTTATGGCTTTTTTATTTAAACTATTAATATAAATAAATTTATATATAGCTATTGACTTCAAAATATCTGTGAGGTAATATAAGTACCACTTAAGAAAATAAAAAAGTAAAGGGAGGGCCATATGATTTTTAATCCAGTGATATTATCAGTTACTACTATGATTGTACTAAGTTTATTAAAATTAAATGTAATTCTAGCAATATTAGTGGCAGCTTTGGTAGCAGGGGCAACTTCAGGAATAGGTATAAACGAAACTATGAAAACTTTAATAGGTGGAATGGGAGGTAACTCTGAAACAGCACTTAGCTATATTCTTTTAGGTACATTAGCTGTAGCAATCAATAGTACAGGAGTAGCTGCTCTTTTATCTAAGAAAATATCTAAAGTAGTTAGTGGAAAAAAATGGATATTAGCATTAATTATTGCTGTAATAGCTTGTTTTTCTCAAAATTTAATTCCTGTTCATATAGCTTTTATTCCAATATTAATTCCACCTTTATTGAAATTAATGGATGAATTAAAAATGGATAGAAGAGCTATGGCATGTTCTCTGACATTTGGATTAAAAATGCCGTATATAGTTCTTCCTGTAGGATTTGGATTAATTTTCCATGGAATAATTAGAGATCAAATTGTTAGTAATGGTATGAATATAGAGTTAAGCCAAGTTTGGAAAGCAACTTGGATTTTAGGAATTGCTATGTTAGCTGGATTGTTAATAGCTGTATTTATAAGTTACAGTAAACCAAGAGATTATAAAGAATTATCAATAGGTGGAGTACATGAAGATATTCCAGAAAAAATGGAACTTAAGCATTGGTATACTTTAATATCAGCAATTATAGCTTTTGGTATACAACTTTATACAGGATCACTTCCTTTAGGAGCTATTGTGGCAATAGGATTTATGTTAGCTACAAAAGTTATTAGATGGAATGAAATAGATGGATTAATAAGTGGTGGAATTGGAATTATGGGATTGATAGCATTTATTATGCTGGTTGCAGCAGGATATGGAAGTGTTATCAGAGAGACTGGGGCAATAGCACCTTTAGTACAAGGTGTTGTAGGTGTTGTGGGTGGAAGTAAATTAATGGGGTCATTTGTGATGCTATTAGTTGGACTTTTTGTAACTATGGGAATAGGAACATCTTTTGGTACAATTCCAATTTTAGCAGCTATATACGTTCCTTTATGTATAGAGTTAGGAATATCTCCATTAGGAACTATTGTCTTAATAGCATGTGCAGGAGCTTTAGGAGACGCAGGATCCCCTGCATCAGACTCAACATTAGGACCAACAGCTGGATTAAATGCTGACGGACAGCATGATCATATAAGGGATACTTGTATTCCAACATTTATACACTATAACATTCCTCTTATAATAGCAGGTGTTATTGGTGGAGTATTATTCTAAAAAGGAGGCAGGATTGATTTGGAACTACTAATAGGAAACAAAAAACTAACTTTAGAGGATTTAATTAATGTTACAAGAAATGGGTACGAGGTAAAAATTTCAGAGGAAGCTAAAGAAAAGGTTGCTATAGCTAGAAAATTAGTTGATGATTATGTAGAGGAAGGAAAAATATCTTATGGAATAACAACAGGATTTGGAAAATTTTCAGATAGTATAATTTCCAAAGAGGAAACTGCAACTTTACAACGAAATTTAATAATAAGCCATGCATGTGGTGTAGGAAACCCATTACCAATAGATCAAGTTAGAGGAATAATGCTTTTAAGAGTAAATAATTTGATTCAAGGTCATTCAGGAATACGTCAAAAAGTTTTAGATTTATTAGTGGAAATGATAAATAAAGGTGTAACACCATATATACCAGAAAAAGGATCACTAGGTGCATCAGGAGATTTAGCACCATTATCTCATATGGTTTTAGTTATGTTAGGATTAGGAAAGGCTTACTATAAAGGAGAATTATATACTGGAGAAGAAGCCTTAAAAAAAGCAAAGATTAAGTCTATTAAGAGTTTATCTTCTAAGGAAGGGCTAGCTCTTATTAATGGAACGCAGGTAATGACATCTGTAGGAGCACATACAGTGTATGATGCAATAAATTTAATGAAGCATTTAGATGTAGCAGCAAGTTTATCCATGGAAGCTTTAAATGGAATTATTTGCGCTTTTGATCCAAGAATTCAGGAAGTTAGAGGACATTTAGGACAAATTAATACAGCTAAAAATGTAAATAAAATCTTAAAAAATAGTACATCAATAACAAAGCAAGGAGAGCTGAGAGTACAAGATCCATATGCACTTAGATGTACACCTCAAGTTCACGGAGCAAGTAAAGATGCTTTAAACTATATAAGAGATAAAGTTGAGATTGAAATGAATGCAGTTACAGATAATCCTATAATTTTCCCAACAGAAAATGAAGTATTATCTGGAGGAAATTTTCATGGACAACCGATGGCATTACCTTTCGATTTTTTAGGAATAGCTTTAGCAGAAATGGCTAATATATCTGAAAGAAGATTAGAAAGATTAGTTAATCCATCTTTAAATAATGGATTACCAGCATTTTTAGTTGAAAATGGAGGAGTTAACTCAGGATTTATGATTGTTCAATATAGTGCAGCTTCTTTGGTTTCAGAAAATAAGGTTTTAGCTCATCCTGCATCTGTTGATTCAATACCATCTTCAGCTAATCAAGAGGATCATGTATCTATGGGAACTATAGCTGCTAGAAAAGCCAATGAAATTTTAGGAAATGTTAGAAAAGTAATTGCAATGGAAATTTTAGCAGCATGTCAAGGTATTGATTTGAGAGATGTAAAAAGATTAGGTAAAGGAACAAATGAAGCCCATACATTAGTGAGAGAAATAGTCGAATATTATGATAAAGATAGAGTTATGTATATTGATATAGAAAAAGTAGAAGAACTAATTAAAACTAATAAGATAGTGGAAAAAGTAGAAGAGAATGTGGGCAAATTAAAAATATAGTTGGGGGTAAAAATGAAGAAGTTAGTTCAATGTGTTCCAAATTATAGTGAAGGAAAAGATTTAGAGAAAATAGAAAAAATAGCAGCACCTTTTAAGAATAATAAAAATATAAAGTTTATGGGATGTGAACCAGACGCTGATTATAATAGAACTGTAATTACTGTAATAGGAGAACCAGAAGATATTGTGGCAGCAGTAGTTGAATCAGTTGGAATAGCTACAGAATTAATAGATATGAATGTTCAAAAAGGAGAGCATTTAAGAATGGGAGCAACAGATGTTATTCCATTTATTCCAATAAAAGATATGACAATGGCTGAATGTGTAGAACTTTCAAAAATTGTAGGTGAAAAAATATGGGAAAAGTTTAAAGTACCAGTATTTTTATATGAGGAATCAGCTACAGCACCTAATAGAGTTTCGTTACCATCTATTAGAAAAGGTGAATTCGAAGGAATGAAAGAAAAATTAAAGTTAGAAGAATGGAAACCAGATTTTGGAGAGAGAACTCCTCATCCAACAGCAGGAGTAACTGCAGTAGGAGGAAGGATGCCTCTAATAGCTTTTAATATAAATTTAGATACAACAGATATAAATATAGCGAAAGAGATATCTAAGGCTATAAGATTTTCAAGTGGTGGATTTAGATTTATTCAGGCTGGACCAGCTGAGATGAAAGAAAAAGGAATTGTTCAAGTAACGATGAATATAAAAGATTACAAGAAAAATCCTATTTATAGAGTATTTGAAACTGTAAAAATGGAAGCAAAAAGATACGGAGTTAATGTTCTTGGAAGTGAAATAATAGGAGCTGTTCCAATGGAGGCTTTATCTGATTCAATAGAATATTATTTAGGATTAGATGGGTTTAAAATAGATAAAATAATAGAGAATGAGTTATTAAAGTAGAATTTTTATGAGGTGAGTTTATGAACGCAGATTTAATAATTTACAACATAGGGCAATTAGTAACAGGTAAAGAGATACCATTAAAAGATGGAGAAAGTCCAATGGAAAATATTGAAATTTTAGAAAATGGATATATAGTAATTTCAGGAAATGAAATAATGGAAGTTGGACAGGGAGAAGTACCGTCAAAGTTGATAAAGTTTACAACAAAATTAGTAGATGCAGAAGGATGTGTAGTAACTCCTGGATTAATAGATTCTCATACTCACCTAGTGCATGGAGGTTCTAGAGAAAATGAATTTTTAGATAAAATTCAAGGTGTGCCGTATTTAGAAATTTTAGAAAAAGGCGGAGGAATATTAAGTAGTGTAAGAGCAACTAGAGAGTTAAGTGAAGAAGAGCTTCTTGATAAAGCAAAAAAATCCTTAAGAAAAATGTTATCATTTGGAGTAACAACGGTAGAATCTAAAAGTGGATATGGATTAGATAATGAAACAGAATTAAAGCAGCTTAAAGTTAACGAAAGATTAAACCATGAACAAGAAATTGAAGTAGTTTCAACATTTATGGGAGCTCATGCTTTACCAGAAGAATATAAAAATAAAAGAGAAGAGTACCTTGAGAAGATTGTAGATTTACTTCCAATTATAAAAGAGCGTAATTTAGCTGAGTTTTTTGATGTCTTTTGTGAAGAGGGTGTTTTTTCAAATGAAGAAAGCAGAAGATTGTATTCAGAGGCTAAAAAATATGGATTTAAATTAAGAATTCATGCAGATGAGATAGTAAACACTAAAGGAGCAGAGTTAGCAGTAGAGTTTGAAATGAACTCGGCAGATCATTTAATGGCAATAAGTGATGAAGGCATAGAAGCTCTTAAAAATAGTAAAACAATTGCAAATCTTTTACCTGGAACATCTTTTAGCTTGGGAAAAGCATATGCACCTGCAAGAAAAATGATAGAATCAGGTGTCCAAGTAGCATTATCAACAGACTATAATCCTGGATCATGTCCAACGGAAAATTTACAATTAATAATGCAAATTGCAGCTTTAAAATTGAAGATGAAACCTAAAGAGATTTTTAAAGCAGTAACTATAAACGCAGCAAAATCTATTGGTCGAGAAAAAAGAATAGGTTCAATTGAAGAGGGAAAAAAAGCGGATTTTGTAGTATTTGATGCTAAAAATATAGAGTATATTTTATATCATTTTGGTGTAAGTCATACAAAAAAAGTTTTCAAAAATGGATGTTTAGTTTATAAAAAAGTAGGAGGATAAATGAAGCTAGTAGACTTATCTGTTAAAGATTTTTTAAACATAGTTGACTCTAAAAGTCCAGCCCCAGGGGGAGGTTCAGTATCAGCTTTGGTATCAGCATTAGGGTGTACTTTAGGAAGAATGGTTGCTCACTTAACTTTTGATAAAAAAAAATATAAAGAGTTACCTGAAGGAGAACAAATTATTTTTAAAAATTCTTTTGAAGAGATTGATGATTATAGAAAAGTTTTAGAAGAACTAGTAGATAAAGATACAGAGGCGTATAATTTAGTTATGGCAGCTTACAAACTTCCTAAAGAAAATGATGCTGAAAAAGAAATTAGAAAAATAACTATTGAAAAAAATCTAAAATTAGCAATTGAAACACCTTTAGAAATTTGTAAAATTTCAAAAAAAACTTTGAAAGCATTAAAAATTATATTAAAATATGGTAATAAAAATGCAATTACAGATTTAGGTGTGTCAGCAATACTACTTTACTCTGGAATAGAAGGTGGTATTTTAAATGTCAAAGTTAATTTAGCAGGTTTAGATGATGAACGATTTAAAATGGAAACTATTAATCAGTTAGATGAAATATTAGTTACATCAAAAGAGTTAAAAGATGAAATTTTAAATGTAGTTAACAATAGCCTATAACTTTAAACAGTAAGAGATGACATAGAAATTATGTCATCTTTTTTTTGAAAATTAAGTTTTATAAAGGAGATACTAATGATAAAAATAGCGATAATAGGTACTAGTAAAATTTCAGATGAATTTGCAAATGCTATTCAAAAAGTTATGGGATGTGAGCTTAAAGCAATTTATTCAAGAAATTTTGAAAATGGATTAATGTTTGGTAAAAAATATGGAGTAGAGGATATAATTATAGAGTTTGAAGAACTATGTAAAAGACAAGATTTAGATATGGTTTATATAGCAAGTCCCAACTCGTTGCATTATAACCAGACTTTAGAGTTATTAAAAAATAAAAAACATGTGTTATGCGAAAAACCTATGGGAATTAATGAAAAAGAAATTGAAGAGATGTATAGAGTAGCTTATGAAAATAAAGTAAGTTTAATGGAAGCTATGAAAAATACATTCTTACCTAATTTTAAATCAATAGAAAAAAATATCTATAAAATAGGTGATGTAAGAGGTTTTATAGGAAATTTTTGTCAATATTCATCGAGATATGATAATTTAAAAGATGGAGAATTAACAAATATTTTTGACCCTAAATATGGAGGAGGAGCGCATTTAGATATTGGTGTTTATCCATTGTATTTTATATTGAGACTTTTTGGAATTCCATTAAATAGTAAAATAATAAATTACACTTTAGATAGTGGAGTTCCTGGGATTGGAAGTGCACTTTTAGAGTATAAAAATATGGCAGGAGTAATAGTTTATTCAAAAATAACAAACAGTTATATTGGAAGTGAAATTCAAGGAGAAAAGGGTTCAATTATAATAGATAGTATTTCTAATATAAAAGAGGTAAAAATTTGTTATAGAAATGGTGAAATTGAAAATATTAGCGTTCCTCAAGAAGATAATAGTATGATTTATGAATTAGAAGAATTTATAAGTTTGATAAAAAAAGGTAAAGTTGAATCAGATATAAATACTAAAGAAATATCAAAAGAGGTAATAAGAATATTAACACAAAAATAGAGGAGAATATCTCCTCTATTTTTATAATAATCATAAAATTACTCAGATATTTCAATAGTTGCTTTACCACTAGTATTGAAAATAGCTGAAATAGAATCATTATTTATGTTTAGACCCACGATTTTAAAAGTATTTATAGTAGATTTTAAATTTACATTCTTTTCTAGTTCAATATTTTCAACTTTTGTTTGTAAGTAGTTTTGAGCTAATTTCATTTCATTTGTGGGATTAAAAGATAGGTAATTATTTTTAATTAAATTTATTATTTTATTTTTAAAGAAATAATTTCCTATTTTTAGTATAACGCTATCAGTTTCTAATGTATAATCAAAATCGTCACCACTTAAAGTTCCAATTTCATTATTAAAATTAGGTTTTACATTAGCTTTTATAATTCCACTTGGGTGTAAAAAGCCAAAGATAGATAAATTAAAGTCAGATGTAACATACAAAGTTGAGTTTTCTGAAGATATATTTATATTTTTTATATTTGAAGATATACCTGATGTCAATTGAATATCTTTATTAGTTAAATTTGTATTTATAACTTCATTTAAGCTTTTATATGATGCTGAAACAGGTAATATAATATTAAATGAATCATTTACAAATCCATAATTCATACTAGGAAGAGTTGTAAGATTTAAAGCAGCAGGTTTCTCTCCAAAGTATAGATGAAGATTAACATCACTACCAACTTTAATTCCTAAGTTATTATCAGTAGTAACTAAGTTAGAATATCTTGCTGATTGTGGGTTTACTGTTAGCCAAAGTTTATATTCAGGATTAACTAATATAGGCTCTTTAAATTCTAACCAATATTTTTCAACAAGAGATCTTAAGTCAAAGGCTTGTATTTTATTATCAAGTTCGTTTGTAGCAGTTCTTAATTTTGAAACAATACTTTTTTCCAAACTATCTCCAATATTTATATCAGTTTTTAAATTAAGACCATAAATATTTAAAGTTAATGGTAAATTATTGTTAGAGATATTTAAAAATGGTGTACTATTAGCACTTATTTGCCAATTAGGAGATATACTAACGATACTTGAAATTCC
The DNA here is from genome assembly GCF_000479045.1 of Cetobacterium somerae ATCC BAA-474. Classification (NCBI taxonomy): domain Bacteria; kingdom Fusobacteriati; phylum Fusobacteriota; class Fusobacteriia; order Fusobacteriales; family Fusobacteriaceae; genus Cetobacterium; species Cetobacterium somerae. Next base: position 80,022 of record NZ_KI518170.1, on the reverse strand, counting down.
AGCAGTACCATTCAGTGCAATTTCAGTACTTTGACTTTCTCTACTCCAACTTGCTTTAAAGTTTCCATTGATATTAGTCACAGCTTGAATTTGTTGTTCTTGTGCTGAAAAACTAATAGGAGAACGATTTATTTTGTAAGCCCAAACAAAAGATTCTGAAAACTGTGAGAATTTTTTATCCACACTTCCAAGGATATCAAGTCCAAATCCTAATAGATTATTTTTACCACCATTAAAAATTTGATTTCCAGAACCTGAATCTTCAATTGTATAAGGTAATTGATTATTAATAATATTTTCAACAATAGATTTCTTCATCATAATATCTACATCAACCTTAGATGTAGAATTATCTTCTGAATAGGCATATGTTCCTAAAATAAATGGTAGAGCAAAAAGTGATAAACAATATTTGTTGGTAAAAATTTTATTATACTTCATATAAACCTCCTGTTAAATAGGTTAAAAGATATAAAAATATAGAAGTCACAATGGACTTCTATATTTTGTAATCACATTATCTATGCGTTTTTATTTTTGGGAAATATTTAGTGTGTAAAAGCTCATGAGCCTTTCTACTTAAAGGATAATCTAAGTACTTCTCATAAATAGCAAGCACTTGTGGATTTTCATGAGATCTTCTGTATTCAGAAGCTACATCAATATTATTTAGACCTTGTGCTCTCTTTTCAAGAGTTTCTTGTTTTTTTATAGCTTTAGGTTGTCCACCACCACCGATGCAACCTCCTTTACATGCCATGATTTCAATAGCGTGATAGAATTCTTCACCACTTCTAATTTTATCTAGCATTTTTTTAGCTTCTTCAAGACCATGAGCAATACCGATTCTTAGTTCAATATGACCAATTGTTAAATCACAACTTCTGAATCCATCCCAACCTCTTAAAGCTTCAAATTCAATATTATCAATTCTTTCACCAGTAATCATTTCAATAGTGGATCTAGTTGCAGCTTCGATAACTCCACCTGTTCTACCAAAAATAATACCAGCTCCAGAGTATTCTCCTAATGGATTATCAAACTCTTCCTCTTCAACTGCATTTAAATCAATTTCAGTTTCTTTTAATATTTTTATTAATTCTCTTGTAGTGATAACATAATCAGTATCATAGTTATCTCCTCTAGAAAATTCATCTCTAGAAGCTTCATATTTTTTAGCTAAACACGGCATGATAGCAACAGTTGTAATTTCATCTCTTTTGTAACCTTTTTCTTTAGCCCAAATATCTTTAGCTATTGTAGAGAAAATTTGCATAGGAGACTTAACTGTTGAAGGTACATCAAGCATATCAGGATAGCTTTGCTCGATAAATTTAACCCAAGCTGGACAACATGAAGTAAGTATAGGTAATCTAACATTGTCATCACCTTTAAAGAATGCTTCTAATCTTTGTTGGAACTCTGTAGCTTCTTCCATTATAGTAAGGTCAGCTGCCCAAGTAGTATCGAAAACAAAGTCTACTCCAAGCATTCTAAGAGCACCGTTTATTTTTTTCTCAATATTAACTCCAGCTTCAAATCCAAAAGCTTCACCTAAAGCAACTCTAACAGCAGGTGCCATTTGAGTTATAACAACTTTACCTGGTGTAGATAAATCTCTAAGGAATTTTAAACTGTTATCTCCTTCATTAATTGCATTTACTGGGCAAGCAGCAACACATTGACCACAGTGAGTACATCTTTCTATATCAATACGATGTCTCTCTTTTATTTTACCTTCAATACAATGAACTGGACAAACTCTAGCACAAGCAGTACATCCGATACACTTGCTTGTAATTCTAAATTTAACTAATTGAGGACATTCACCAGTGTAACATCTATGTTCTTCAATATGTTCTTCAAATTCATGATAAAAGGCATCAATAGCTTCTTCTATCAAATTATGTTTTTGTTGAGTAGTTTCTTTTATATTTTTAGAAAGTTGTCTTAAAAGATAAAGGTCTCTCATATTTCCTTTACCTTTAGAGATTCTATCTAAAACTCTCCAAGATCTTTCTATTTCAAATTTTGCAATAAGATATTCTCTATACTCTCCTTTAGAAAGTTTTCCTAAAATAAACTCAATATAGTATTTAGCAAATTGAACAATACAACTTTCGTTAGATAAAACGATTAGTGCTTTTGGATGTTTTGAATCAAAAAAGTGATCAAAATCAACAATTTCATTCAATGCTTCTTTAGTAGCGAATCCTCCAAAAGGTAATCCAAATTGAGCTGCTTTAAAATCTTTTCCATTTTTCATTCCACCAGCAATATCTAGGATATCTTTTAAAGTGGCATTTTCAGGGATTTCGTAGATTCCTGGATTGTTAATTTTTCCAGAGATTGTGATTAGTCTGTTTTCTCCTACAAGTCCTCCCATAAGGTCACTTTCCATAAAGACAGAACCTAAAGTTGTTCTAAGTAAGTTTTGCTTCTTGTTCATAAATTCTCCTTTTTATTTTTGTAGTTTTTTATTATATTCTTATATAAAATTAATTTCCTTTTTTCTAGGTTATTATTAGAAATATCTGCTAAATTATTAAGCATTTCATCAAGCATATCTTGATATATATTTAAATCAAAAACTTTTTTATGTATTAAAAGTTTAAAAATAAGTATATTCTTTAAATACATTGGAAAAAATAGTTTATTATTAAAGTTAAAGTTGAATCTAATAAAAATATCTAAAAATTTTGATTGAAGCTCTTTAGATAGTTTCATAGTATATAAGCAATAAAAAGGTACGAGCTCTTTACCTTTGACAAAAGTATTTAGATTTCCACCTAGATACATTATCATTTCAAAAAGTATGGGGTCATTTTTAACTAATAAGGCTCTTTGCAAAGCACTTAGTTTATCTTTTTTATCAAAACTATTTATATTTTTATTTAAAATAATTTCATCTAATTCCGCAATTTTATCTTGAAAATTAGGAAGATTTTTAAAATAATCTTCTAAAATTCCGCAACGAGCTAATCTAACACCAGGAATATTATTTAAATTTTGATAAAAAACTAAGGCTTCATTAAATCTTTTCATTTTTAAAAGTAAATCTCCAACAAAGTTAGAGTCTTTTTTTTCTTTATAAAGTTGGATAATTTTTTGAAGTTCTTTTTGAGTGTATTTATTTTCTAAAACACCTCTTTTGATTCCTTCTTTAATCTCTTTATCTTTATAAGCTATTCCAAAACTACGATTACATTCAGCAGCAGTGAAAAAAAGATTATTTTCGATGGCAGTATCAATTATTAGTTTTCTATAAGAAACTTCTTTACTTTTTAAGGATTTATTAGAAAGTTTTGTAATTGCATTTCTAAAATTGAGCTGTGATATATCATTCTCAAGATCTCTTTCTAAAATCCATGTAGGTTCACCGGCTTTTTCAAAAGCATATTGAGCTTCTTCTAATTGTTCTAATTTATAAAGTTTAATTCCCTCTTTTAACCAATCCTCTTTTTCGTTTAGAGTATCATTATTATTCTTTGTTATATTAATATTATTATTAGGTGTTAAAAAATTATGGAGTTCTTTTAAAACTTTATTATTTTCAATATTAGATTCCATAATAATTAGATTTTCTTGCGCTCTAGTTATTCCAACATAAAAAATATTAAAATATTTTCTATATTTTTGATCGTGTTTGGTAGCTTTAGAAAAAATCTTTTCCCATTGAGATTTATAAGTAGATGATAAATTATAACAAATAATATTGCTATATTCTAATCCTTTAATCTCTTGAATAGAAAAAACTCTGTGTTTATTATTTAATTGTTCAAGAAGTTCAGCTTTTGTTTTAGTGTCAGAAACAACAATAGCTGTATTAGCATCATTTTGTGCCTTTTCTAATAGAGGGAGATTTATTCCGGTTAAATTAACTTCACCATCTTTTTGGATAGCAATCTCTTTGTAATCATCACTCCCTAAATTTCCAATATATGAACTTCTAAGTTCAGCAAAATAATTTGCTAAATCTACAATTTTTTTGCAACTTCGATAATTTTTAGAAAGAATTTTTATATTAACTTTTTTATTATATTTAGAGTAAAAAAGATTTTTCATTCTTTCAAAATTAAAAAAAGTAGCATTTATCATTTGATGAATATCTCCAGCCAAAAACAAATTTTCTTTATTTTTAACAAGAGAAGTTAAAGCAAAAATCTGTAACTCAGTTAAATCCTGAACTTCATCAATTATAATAAAATCAAACTGAATATCTTTTTTTAAAAGAGTTAGAGAAAGATCATTCAAATCAAAGAGATTATTATCATCTAACCATTGGTTAAACTTTAAACATACTTCATAAAAAAACATTCGATTTTCTTTATCTAGTGTTGAATATTTAGAGCTTAAATTTAAGTAGTCTTCTAAGGTTATTGTACGTTGATTTAAATTTCTATTCCAATTATCAGCATTTCCTTTAATCATAAGGCCTTTAATAATTCCATTTATTTCTGAATAAATCTCTTCAATAGAAAGATTAAATTTTCTTCTATTAGGATAAGAAAGAAGAAAAAATTCTTTAAATTTATTAAATTCAACAATTTGTTTTGGTGAAACTTGTAGTTTTTGACATATAAACTCTTTTAAAGTAAAAAAATCAGCAATTTTTTTGCCTTCTTTTCTGAATTCTAAATATTGCTCAAAAGAGTTGTCTTTTAAGTATCTATTAGCTGTTAAATAAAGAATTTTTGAGATATCATAAAATTCGTAATTCTCTTCTAAATTTAAAAGTTTTCTTAATGTTATTGTACTTTTACCACTTCCAGCACTTCCGGCAATAAAGTGAGGAGGTAAATCTACAAGACATGAATATTGTTCATCATTTAAATAATAATATTTATATTTTTTGTTATAAAAATTTTCTATAAAATGAGAATCATCAATAATTTCATATGTAATTAAGTTGTTGTAATTAAAGAAATTTTCATCAATGGATTCTATATTATCTTCTTGATCAAAGATTATGAATTCTTTTAAAGAGCTTTCATCAATCTCTTTTCGTTTTGCTTTTTTTATAGCCATATCATGAGAAGAGTAGATTAAGAAAATAAGATTTCCTTCAATATCATCTCTTGAAAAGCTATTAAGAAGAAAAAAAATACGGTCACCACTATCAACTCTAAATTCATAAAGAGAGTTAGCTCCTGCAATTTTTTTTATCCAAAAACCTTTAGGAAGATTATAAGACAAAATTTTATAATTTTTAATTGTATTATAAAAAAAATAAAGTTTATCAAGAACTTTTTTATTTTTTTCAATGGGAATACTTTTAAAAAAATAATCAGTAATTAAAAATTTCATAGGTATACTCCAAAAATACGACTTAACTAAATATTATATCATTTTAGTTAAATTTTCAAGAAGTTTAAAGTATAAAAAGAAAAAAGAGTCTAGATTTAACCAGACTCTAATCATTTTGTAATACTTTTTTTACTAAGTAAGTTACATCCACCCTTATATTCAGGAAAATAATATCTAACTAAAGAAGCGATAAAGTATTTATTTATGTTATTTTTCTTAATGAAAGCTTTAAAACTTTTATTAAGATTTATTTTACTTATTAATTCTGGAATAGATATATTTCCGTCATTATCATTAGAAATAACAAGTTCTTTGAAAAGTTCAATTTCATTTTTTGACATTTGAACAAAATTTATTAACCCGATGAAAGATCTATCAAAACTTATAATTTTATTTGAATTATCAATAGCGTTATTTAAAGAAACGTTTGAATAATTAAGTTTTTCTTGAATATAACTTTTTTCAAGTATTTTTCCTTCTGTTTCAATAAACTTTTCAAGTTCATCAACTCTATTAAACCCTTGTTCTCCAATTGTTAAAACTCTACTATTACCATTTGTACTTAAATTTAACTCTTGAGCAAAGTGGTACTTAAATAGCGAATAAAAAACATGATCAGAGTAAATACCAATGCTATTTAGAATGCTTTCTAAATTTTTATAAACAGCAATACTATCAATATAATTTTCATTAAAAGAAAGAATAGTGTTTTTTAAATTTAAAAACTCTTCAACATTATATTTTATTTTATTTATATGAATATAAGTTCTAGAATCTGTCATTATAATACCATCTATTCTTGAAAGTAGACCTTCTAATCTACGAGCCAAGTAAATTGCAGTGTTATCGTTCATATTCTTAATCTCTTCAGAATAAAGATTATAATCTAATCTAGAGTTAATATCCTCAATAATTAATTTTATTGTATTTTCATCTACTCTTAATGGATGTGAAACTAATTTAACAAAGTAAAGTTCTAGAATATCTTTATATCCACTGTTTTGAACATAATATTTTCCATGTTTTTCATAACCTAGTTTTGTTATTATTTTTTCAATCTCTTCTTGAGTGATCCATTTAAAACTTTTAAAACTACTTCTAATTGTTTTAACATTTTCTGTAGTCAGAATGTTAGTAAATTCTAATGAGTAGAAAATTTTAAAGAAACGTTCTCTTCTATCGAAAAGAAATAAATCCAAGAAATCTATATAAAAAGGTCTTGAGAAAATTTCATTTCTTTTCAGGAAGCTAACTAAAAAACGATAATTTTTACCAAATAGCTCATACATTTCATCTAAAGATATTTCATCTTTAAAATCAGCTTCAATTTTTAATGCAATATTTAGATTTGTATTTTTAAATATATTTGCAATAATCTGTTTTAATTTTATTTCAATTTGTCTTGTTCTTTCACGACTAATATTTCTTAGGGTACCAATCTCTTCTAAAGTTTTATTATTTTCAAGTCTATCAACTAAAAGTTGAATATCATCTTGAGAAAGAGTGGTTTTGATTTTTTTTAAAGTTTCTTCCAGAGGAAGTGTAGTAGTACATATCTCATATATTCTTTCAAGTTCATTACTAGTTAATTGTAAAGAATCGATATCCTTTTGGTTATAGTTTAAAAATTCTCCAACTGTTATTCCTTCAATATGCTTTATATTAAAAATTATTTTGTCTAAACGACAATCAACAATTTTTTTAAAAGTTTTTTGTTTTGAAAATCTTTCTACAATTTCAGACAGATCATTTTTTATATCTGCAATTCTTCCAGGACCAACACCAGGTACTTTGGAGTATTGAGTTAGTAACTCCTCATCTATTTCAGATAGGTAAATTACATTATTTTCCTGACAAAAATTTAAAAATTTTAATTTTTTTTCATCAGGGTAAATAAATCTATCAATTCTAAGGTAGTTGCACCATAATTTGTATGTACTCATCAAAATTTCCTCCCCAAAACTCTACGCCTAATATATAAACTAGGTAAAAGCTATTATATTTTTCTTTCGGCATTATATGATTCATATTTTTGTTTAAAAGCATCTATATCTTCTTGAGAAAATCCAAATTCGTTAAGTGATTGAAAATCAAAAGATTCTAAATCAACCATAAATTCAATATTTTGCTCAGATAAAATGTTTAAAAATTTTCTAGATTTTTGATAAATTTTAGTTACTTTATCACCTTTCATTAAGAAAGTTTTCACATCCCAATCAATAATTCCCTTTTTATAATCTAAAAATTTTTGAAGTCCCTCTTGTACATAACGATCCTCTTTTAAAAGAGTTGAAAACATCTCCTCGTTTATTTCTTGTAAGTATTTAACACCAGATTCTAAAAGCTTTTCTCTGATACTTACAAACTTATTAGCTGAATAAAAATAATGAAGATCAACTAAAAAAGAGTATTGCCATTGCTGTTTTGGAATAATTCTATTTAATTTAATGAAATTCTCCTTTAACATTCTATTTTCTTCTTGTAGATTTCTAAGATTTTTTTCCATAAGTTGCCATTGCTTTGAATAGTCAGTATTTGGCTTAGATTGCAAAGAAGAGTAATTACTAATAAGAACCTCTTTTTCCTCCAACTCTTTTTGAAGATTTTGTAACTTTTCACTTAAAGTTAGATTGATTTTTTCGAGTTCCTTGATGTTCTTATTGTTAAAAAGTTTAAATAAAAAACTCATAGCTCTCCCCCTTATAGATTAATACTTTATTTATATATAGATATTATACTAACTGATATCATTATAATTCATTTTAATCAAAAATTCAATTTAAAATATAGTATTCTTCAAATATTTGACATTATATAATACATAAAGTAATATATTATTATATCAAAGAAGTTCAAGGAGGAAATTATGGTTCAAAGGTTGATGATATATAACTTAATAGTACTAACTTTTGATGCATTTACATATTTTTTTATGAATGAAAAATATAGAGGTTACTTAGGAATTAATGACTATATTAGATTATTTAGTAATCCAATGTATAGAAAAAGTCTTCTTACCAAAATTTTTATAGTAGATTTTATAGTGATATTATTTTTCATCCTATTTAAATAAGGCATTTTCAATTAATTTATATAAAATATGTATTGATTTATAGTAAAAAATGGTCTACAATATTAGTATTGAAATTAAAAAAACTGGAGGAACAATGTTAATAAGTAGAGAAGTTGATTACGGTATAAGAATCGTACTTTTATTGTGTGAAGCAAATAGAAAAATGGATGCAAAGGAGATTTCTGAAATTTCAGGTGTTTCTATAAGATTTACACTTAAAATTCTTGGAAAATTAACTTCATCTGATTTAGTAGAATCATTTCGTGGTGCAAAAGGTGGTTATGTAGCAGCAAAGAAGCCAGAAGATATAAGTGTATACGATATAGTAGAAGTTTTAGAAGGTGGAATCAAAGTAAATGGATGTTTTGAAGACAAAACAAGTTGTACAACTTCTAAAATGGCTTTATGTGGATTAAGATGTAAATTAGAGGGAGTTAATTTAAAAATAAAAGAGGAGTTAGAAAAGATAACAATGGATAAACTTGAAAACTGCTCAGGATATGACTCATAATAATCTGATATATTTAACAAGAATTTAAAAGGGAGATTTTGGGAAATGAAAATTTTAAAAACAAAAGGTGTTTGTGCAAAAGAGATTGGTATAAAATTAAATGGAAACATTGTTGAAAAAATTGAATTTTTCGGAGGATGTGACGGTAATACAGTTGCTATTGAAAAATTAGTTGAAGGAATGACAATAGAAAATGTAATAAAAAAATTAGAAGGTATTGATTGTTCAGAGAGAGGGACATCTTGCCCAGATCAGTTAGCTAAATTATTGAGAGAATTAGTTTAAAAGCAAGGAAATTATAAAGTTGAGTAGTATAATAAAATAAATTATTATATTGATTTAATTTTATAGGAGGTCCTTAAAATGAAAAAATTATTTGTAGGTTTAATTTTAGGTTTAATGTTAGTAGGTTGCTCGAATATGACATCTAGAGAGAAAAGTGCATTAGTAGGAGCTGGAGCTGGAGCATTGGTTGGAACAGCAATTTCAGGAGATTCTAAAGGTGCTTTAATAGGAGCTGGAGTTGGAGCTTTAGGTGGAGCAGCAGTGGATAATTATAATAAAAAAGGTAATGTTCTAGGAAATTAGGGCTAGACAAAATTTATTAAAAAAGTAAAAAGCTATTGTCAACTTATAAAAAGTTTGATGATAGCTTTTATTAGTTTAGATAAGTATAAATTAAAGGGGGAATTATTTGTGAAAAGAGTCATCAATGTAATTAAGAAATTTTTAATTTTTCTGATAATATTAATATTAGTGGTTCAATTTACTAGAGCTTATTTATACAATAAGATGGCACCAGAATTAAAAAAATGGCATGAAAAAAGTAAATATGAAGAACCAGAGTACGAAAAATTTAAAACAATTGATGAATATTTAGTTGCAGAGAAAGAATTTTTAGAAAAAACTTATGCAGAAGTAGAAGTTAAATCAAAAGATGATCTAACAAGATTTTCTAAAAATGGTATATTATCACCAATAAACGAAAAAGGTGAAAATATAAATAGTTCTTTTGAACTTATTCCAGAAAAGATTAAAGGAGGAGTACTTTTACTTCATGGATTAACAGATTCACCTTTTATGATGAGAGACGTGGGTCAAATTTTTTATGAAAAGGGATACTATGTTTTGGGATTAAGATATAAATACCATGGTACTTTTCCAGGAGAGTTACCGAAAATATCTCAAAAAGATTTTGAGGAAGCTGCAATATTTGGTTCTAAAATGATAAAAGAAAAATTAAAAGATATAAAAAATCCAGAGTTTTATATGGTAGGATTTTCAACAGGAGCAGCAGCAACTTTACAGTATATAACTCAGAGTGTAAAAAAAGATAAAGAGTTACCTACTCCTCAAAAGGTATTTTGGTTATCACCAGCTATGGGAGTATCTTCTGCAGCAAAATTTGGTTTTTTAGATAGTTGGGTTAGTATGATTCCATACTTTAAAAAATTTCAATGGTTAGATATAAATCCAGAATATGACCCAAGTAAGTACAACTCTTTTCCTAAAAATCCAGGGATTCAGGTATATTATCTAATAAAAAAAGCAAAGCTGAATTTTTCAAAGCTGGGTAAAGAGGAAAAAATGAACTTACCTCCTATTTATAGCTACACTTCATTAGTAGATTCTACTGTTCTAGATAAAGATTTATATGACATTTTTGAAAAAATGGAAAATCCAAATAATAAGTTAGTTATTTTTGATATAAATAGAAAATTTGAAGATTTTTTTAAACCCAATTTAATAAAATTGAATTTAAAAGACGAAATGTCAGAATTAAATTTTAAATTTAATGTAGCATTTATTAGTAATTATAGTAGTAAAAAAGATGATGAAGTAGCTATATTAAACTATAATAACAATGTATTTTCTGAAGAAAATAAATCAAATCTTAAATGGAATGAATCTAATTTTTCTTTATCACATGTAGCGATACCAATATCACCATCTAATCCTATTTATGGAAGAGATTCAATATTAGGAAGTTTAAATTTAAAAGGAGAAAATAATTCATTGTATTTATCTCCGAATCTGTTATATAGATTAAGATATAATGAATTTTTTCAATATATTGAAAATGATATAAAAATGGTACTTAACTAAAAGTTATAGAAAATTTCTATAACTTTTTTTCTTTTTTATAATATATTGAAAAAAATTTTCAAAATTGAATTGACAAAATTTTAAAGAAGGAGTAGTATTTTAAAAATTACAAACTTGGGGAGGTTTAATAAAATGAGTAAAAAGTATTTATTTGGATTGGCAATAGCTTGCTTAGCTATAGGTGCTTGTGGTGAAAAAGAGAATGGGGTAAAAAATGAAGAGAAAACTAAAGTAGTAACGGTTTCATTAGGATCTAAACCTAAAAGCTTAGATCCAGCTATGTATAATGAAATTCCATCGCTTTCTATAGTGGAGCAGATATATAATACACTGTTTCAGATTGATGAGAATGGAAAAATAGCTCCAGAACTAGCTGAATCTTACGAGTATATAACACCGACAGAATTAGTTATAAAATTAAAAAAGGGTGTCAAGTTTCATAATGGAGATGAATTAAAAGCAAGTGATGTTATTTTTAGTTTAAATAGAATGGTAGAAAAGCCAGCTACAAAAGTAATGTTAGACGTTATTGAGAGTGTTGAGCCACTAAATGACTATGAAGTTAAAATAAAATTAAAGGAACCGTCAGCACCCCTGTTGTACACATTATCTTATCCTTTAACTGCGATATTAAATGAAAAATACACAGAAGAAAAAAATGGAAATATTGCTACAGACGCTATGGGAACTGGAGCATTTAAATATAAGAGTTGGGGAGATGGAGAAAAAATACAATTAGTAGCTAACGAGGAATATTTTGGTGATAAAGCTAAGATAGATGAACTAATATTTAGAGCTATTCCTGAGAATACAAGTAGATTAGCGGCATTGGAAACAGGAGAGGTTGATATAGCCACGATTGCACCAATTGACGTTCAAACTGTAGAAGGAAGTTCGGACTTATATGCAGTTTCATTTCCTACAACATCAACAGAGTATTTGACTTTAAATACAGCAAGAGAACCTTTTAATAATAAGGATTATAGAAAGGCTTTAAATTATGCTATAGACAAACAAAGTATAGTAGATGCAGTTTATTTAGGAAAAGCGAGTGTGGCAAATACAATAGTAAATCCTACAGTTTTTGGAAGTGATCAAAAAGTTGGAAAAATAGATTATAATCCAGAAGTAGCTAAAGAACTTTTAGAAAAATCAGGAGTAAAAAATAAGACAATAAAAATTATGTCTAATGATAATCCAGTAAGATTACAAGCCGCTCAGATTATACAAGCTAATTTAAAAGAGGTTGGAATAAATGCAGAAATTGAAACTGTAGAATGGGGAACTTACTTACAAATGACAGCTCAAGGAGATTTTGATGTATTTATAGGGGGATGGGTAGCTGGAACTTCAGACTCAGATATAGTTTTATTTCCTTTATTACATAGTAGTTATAAAGGAGGAGCTGGAAATAGAGCTAATTTTGAAAATCCTGAATACGATAGATTGGTTGAACTAGGTAGAAAATCAACAGAGAGTTCAGAAAGAATAGAAGCTTATTCAAAAGCACAAGAAATTTTAGCAGAGGAGAATCCATTAGTTCCATTGTATTATAAAAATGAAAATATGGGATTAAATAAAAGAATAAAGAATTTTGTTCCAGTTGCTAATACAATTCATAATTATGCAGCAATTGAAGTACAATAATAAATCTTCTTGACAAAGGTAAAGAAGAAGAGTATTATAGTCAACAATTTAGATAAAAAATAAAAAAAGGGAGTGTTGAGGGGTATGAAGTTAGATTTAAATTACACACTGCAATTTACACAAGAAATTTTAGCTATTCCAAGTCCAGCTGGTTATACAGAAAAAGCTATGAATAGAATAGCTAAGGAATTGGAAAAGTTAGGATTTAAATATAGTTACAGTAAAAAAGGGTGTTTAATTGTGAAAATAGAAGGGGAAGATTCTACTTATACAAGATTATTATCAGCTCATGTTGATACACTAGGCGCTGTAGTAAAAAAAGTAAAAAGTAATGGTCGTTTAGAGCTTATAAATATCGGAGGATATGCTTGGGGATCTGTAGAAGGAGAAAATGTTATTATTCATACTTTAGATGATAAAGAATACGAAGGAACATTATTACCTATTAAAGCATCAGTTCATGTATATGGAGATATTCCAAGAGAAATGCCAAGGATAGCTGAAAATATGGAAGTTAGATTAGATGAAGAGGTATACTCTGAAAGTGATACGAGAGCTCTTGGAATTTGCCAAGGAGATTTTGTAAGTTATTATACTAAAACTAAAATAACAGAATCAGGATACATAAAATCAAGATACTTAGATGACAAGCTTTGTGTAGCTCAAGTATTAGCTTATCTAAAATATTTAAAAGATAATAATAAAAAACCAAATAATAATTTATATGTTTATTTTTCAAATTTTGAAGAGGTAGGGCATGGAGTATCAGAAATACCAAAAGATGTAGATGAGTTTGTAGCATTAGATATTGGACTTGTAGCTGATGATGCTCACGGTGATGAGAAAAAAGTTAGTATTGCTGCAAGAGATAATAAAACAGTTTATGATTTAAAAATAAGAAAAAAATTACAAGAGGCAGCTGATAAAAATGGTATCCATTATACAGTAGGTGTTTATAATAGATATGGATCAGATGCTACAGCATCAATTCTTCAAGGTGCAGATTTAAGATATGCTTGTATAGGACCAAATGTTGATGCAACGCATCACTATGAAAGAACTCATGTAGATGGGATAGTAGAAACTATAAAACTGTTAATAGCATACTTTTAAATAATAAAAAACCCTCTTCTTTAATTAGAGGGTTTTTATTATTTAATTATATTTATAGTTGTTGTAAAAAAGTTATAGCCATTTTAGCAGTAACAATAGTTGTTATAACAAGAAAAACAGGTCTTATGAACTTTGTACCTCTTGTAACAGCGACTTTTGCACCAACATTAGCTCCAATTAGCATTACAACTCCAACTGTAAGGGCATACATATAAGCAATTTTTCCATAGTATATAAATGTTATAACACTAGCAATATTACTAGCTAAATTTAAAAATTTTGAATTTCCACTTGCTCTGATGAAATCTAATTTAAAAATTTCAATAAATCCAAATATTATAAATGAACCTGTTCCAGGACCAAAGAACCCATCATAAAATCCAAGAGAAAATGCCATTAAGATTCCAAGTTTTAAATTTTTTGAATTTACGCCTTGAAAATTATCATGGCTACCTAAATTTTTATTTTTTAAAGTATAAATAAGAACAAAAACTAGTAAAAAGAATGCAATAGGATATAAATATTTTGAATCAATCAAAATAACCGCTTTAACTCCTAAAATAGCTCCAATAAAAGAAAAAGGAATTAGATATTTAATTAAATCCCAATTTATTTTTCCAGAACGAGCAAATTTAAAAGCACTACCACTACTTGAAAAAAAAGCTGCTAGTTTATTTGTTCCAAGTGCCATATGAGGATCTAATCCTGCAGCTAAAAAAGCTGGTAAGCTAATTAGTCCACCCCCACCAGCAATAGCATCAACAAATGCTGCACAGAAGCAAGCTGAAGCTAAAAACATAAAGTTAATTAAAGAAATCTCTGAAAAAAAGGTTTCCAACATTAAAACGCCCCCTAGTTAATTATTTGTTTTGAGTATATCATTAAATGTATTTTTACACAATCTCTCTTTTTCTAACTTAGTTAGTTTTTTAATTCGAATCTCCTCTTTAGATGCTTCAGATCTATTTTCTTTAATAAAAACAACCTCAATTTTTGTAGGTTTATAAATTTTTGTATATTTAGCTCCTTTTCCACTAATATGTTGTTGAAATCGCTTTGTAACATCTGTTGTAATACCCGTATATAAAGAGTTGTTTTCACATCTTAAAATATAAACGTACCATTTTTTATTTGAATTATTCATATTATCCTCATTATAATAGTTATATAAAATATTATAATGTGTCTGTGAAGTTTTTAAAAGCTTTTTTTCCAGTATCATCTCTTTTGAAGACCCCAGCATGCTCTAAAACTGTAGAGAAAGTTTTTCCTATCTCTTCTTTTAAAATATCTAATGTTACAATATTGTCTCTTTTTGACACTATATTTTTAATCCAATCATAATGTTTACCAAGAGTAGGATTCTCTTTTAAAGTAATTTGCCAATTTGGATTTTGTAATTCTTTTTCTAAAAGAATCATTTCTTCTTGAAGTCTTCCAGGTAAAATAGCAAGTCCCATAACTTCAATAAGTCCTATATTTTCTTTTTTTATATTGTGAACTTCAGAATGAGGATGGAATATTCCCATAGGGTGTTCATCAGAGGTTATATTATTTCTTAAAGCTAAATCTATTTGATATTCATCGCCTACTTTTCTAGCAATAGGAGTAACGGTATTGTGAGGAATACCTTCAGAATAAGCTATAATATCAACAGTTTCATCACTATAATTTTTCCATTTTTCAAAAATATATTCAGCTGCTTCAGATAGAGTTTCCTTATTTTTTGAAGATATTCTAATAACAGACATAGGCCATTTAATGGTTCCGCAACTAACTTCAGGAAAATCTTTCATTTGAAATTTATTTTCGATTGGAGCTTTCTCCATAGGGAATGTATGCTTTCCAGCTTGGTAATGATCATGAGATAAAATTGATCCCCCAACTATAGGTAAATCAGCATTAGAACCAATACAATAATGTGGAAAGATTTCAATAAATTCTAAAAGTCTATCAAAAGTATCTTTGCCCATTTTCATAGGTCTGTGATCTTCACAAAAAACTATAGAGTGTTCATTATAATAAACATATGGAGAAAATTGAAAATACCAATTTTCAGACTTTAAATTCATAGGAATAACTCTATGTGTTTGTCTAGCTGGATGATTTAATCTTCCACTATATCCCACATTGTCTAAACACAAAAGACAACTAGGATAAGAAGACTTAGGCATATTTTTTTCTCTTTCAATATCTTTAGGATCTTTTTCAGGTTTAGCCAAATTAATAGTTATTTCTAAATCGCCGTAGGGAGTATTCGAAAACCAATGTAAATTTCTTTTAATTCGAGCATCTCTAATATAATTGGTATTTTTTGAGAATTCATAGTAGTTAGCTGTTGCTTTTTCAGGTGAAATTTTAAAATCATTATTGAACTTATTAATAACTTCTTTCGGTCTTGGAGTGATACAATTCATTAATTTAGTATCTAAAAGTTCCATTTCAGATGGAGAATCATTAATCAAACTATTTTCAATAGCCCAATGACAAATATCTAGAAGTATAATTTCAAGATCTCTTCCTGTTTTAGGTTCTTCTTTTTTCCACTCTTTTAAATTTAAAACATCGAGTAAAAGATTTCTAGAGTAAATCTCTTCACATGAATCGATTAGTTTTTTTTGTAATCCGTAGTTTAACAGTTCTTGTATTAAAGAGTTAATCATTAAAAATCACCTAACTTTTTAGCTCCATCTCCTGGATTACCAATATAGAATGTTGCTTCTAGCCCTGTTTTTTCCTTGTATTTTTTACCAACATTTTCAATAAATTTTTCAATACAATCATTTTTAACTAAAGAAACAGTACAACCACCAAATCCTGCACCTGTCATTCTAGAACCGATAGTTCCCTCTTCTTCCCAAGCTGCTTCAACTAAGCTATCAAGTTCAAGACCAGTAACTTCATAATCATCTTTTAAAGATTTGTGAGAATCATTCATAAGTTTTCCAAAAGTTAAGATATCTCCGTCTTTTAAACATTTCATAGCTTTTAAAACTCTTTCATTTTCAGTAACAGCATGTCTAACTCTAGGTATAGCTTCTTCAGACTTTATAAAATGTTTTGTATTTTCAAATTTTTCTGAATCCATATCACAAAGAGCATTAATGTTAATACCATTATCTTTTAAATCTTTTAGTGCGTTTTCACAAGAAGCTCTTCTTTCATTATATTTAGATTCACCAAGACCTCTTCTTTTATTTGTATTTGCAATAATAATAGACGCATTATTTAAAATAAATGGAGCATAAGAATACTCAAGTGTATTACAGTCTAAAAGTATAGCGTGATCTTTCTTACCCATTCCAATAGAAAATTGATCCATAATTCCACAATTAACACCAATAAATTCGTTCTCTGTTTTTTGACTTAATTTAACCATATCAACCATATTAATATCTAAATTAAATAGAGATTTAAGGATAACTGATGTTAAAACTTCAATAGAAGCAGAAGATGATAAACCTGCACCATTTGGAATATTTCCAAAGAATAAAACATCAAATCCACTATTTATATTAAACCCAGAATCTAAAAAAGTTTTTACAACACCTTTTGGATAATTAGCCCAATCATCTTTTTTGTCATATATTAAAGAATCTAAAGAAAATTCAATAATTCCTAAATCTTTAAAATTTTCAGAAGACATTCTAAAAATGTTATCCTCTCTCTTAGTTACAACAGCATAAGTACCAAAGTCTAATGCACATGGAAAAACTTTACCACCGTTGTAATCAATATGTTCTCCAATTAAATTAACTCTACCAGGTGCAAAGAAAACTTCAACTGAAGTTTTATCATCTTTTTTAAATTCTTTTTTAAAATTTTTTACTAAGTTATTGATAAGTTCCATAAATAATCTCCCCTTTATTTTGTTTATTTTGATTTGAGTATACTTTAAAAATAGATTACTTAAAAGTAAAAATATAATTTTAGAACAAAGTTAATTAAAAAAGTTAAAAAAGTTAGTGTTAAATACATTGACTTAGAGACTTGGATAGAGGTATTATAAATTATATAGAATTAGGGAGGAATATATGGATTTTACACAATCTCAACTAAGAATATTAGAGATGATTAAAAATAAAAATAAAATATCAAGAAAAAGGATAGCAGAGGAGTTAGAGTTGACACCAGCAGCTATAACAAAATCGATTGAACCTTTATTACAATGTGGGATAGTTTTAGAGGTGTCTCAAAGAGAATCAACTGGTGGGAGAAGAGCGATAGATTTATCTTTGAATAAATATTGGGTAGGAAAAATTTTGGGAATATCATTAACTCCTACATCGTTGGTAATATCAGTTGGAAATGTAGCTGGGGAAATAGTTAAAACAAAAAGTTATAAAATATCAGAAGATAAAGAGTTAATAGATTATTTAGAAACAATTATTGAAAAAGAATTAGAAGAGGAAAAAGGAATAAAAGTTATATCGATGGCAATAACTGGACTTATAAACTCAGAGAAGGGAGTTATTATATTTTCTCCTCACTATAAAAGAAAAAAAATCGATATAAGAGATAGAATTGAAAAAAGATTTAATTTACCTACTCTGATAGAAAATGATGTTAGAGCTATGGCATTAACAGAAAAATATTTTGGTGGAGCTCAAGATAGTGAAAATTATGTAGTTTTAAATGTTTCAGAGGGAATTGGAAGTTCAATATTTGTAAATGGGAATTTATTATCAGGCCACGGATTTATTTCTGGAGAGATTGGTCATGTAGTTATGGATAGAAGTAGTTTAAGAAGATGTTCTTGTGGAAAAAGAGGGTGTTTAGAAGCTGAGGCTTCAAATAAAGCGATAATAAATAGACTTGTTTCTATGATTAAATTAAATAACTATAGTTCATTAAAAGAAAAATTAAATACCAAAGGAACAATTGGGATTCTAGATGTATTACAAGGAGTTAAAGAGAGAGATTTTTTAAGTACAAAGGTTAGCACAGAAGCTATGGTTATAATTGCTCACAGTATAGATATGATAATCTCTTTAATAAATCCAGAAAAAATAATTTTAGTAGGTGAATTATTTAAAGAAAATTTACTTTTAAATACTTTGAAATTAGAATTACAAAAAGTTACTTTAGAGGAACAAAAATATGATTTAATAGTTTCAAATATGTTAGATGAAATGCATACTTATAACCCAATATCGGTTGTAAGACATAATTTATTTAAAAAAAATATGTGGAGGGATGAGGTTTGAAATTAAATATTACAGAGTTTGGAACAACTTTTAATGGTGAAGAAGTATTTTTGTATAATTTGAAAAATGAATTTGTTGATTTAGAAATTATTTCTTTGGGGGGAATTATAAAATCTTTAAAAACTTCTGATAAAAACGGAAATTTTGAGAATATAGTTTTGGGATATAAAACTCTAGGAGAATATGAAAAAAATGAATATTTTTATGGATGTATAACAGGAAGAGTAGCTGGAAGAACAAAAGATGGAATTTTAAAAATAGGAAATAAAATTTATGAACTGCAAAAAAATAATGGAGGAAATAATTTACATGGAGGTCCTAATGGTTTAAATGCGAAAGTGTGGAAGGGTGATGCAAAAGTTTCTGATAATAAAGGAATTTTAACTTTAACATATAAAAGTCCTCACTTAGAAAATGGATTTCCAGGAGAAGTAGATTTTAAAGTTATATATACTTTAGAGAAAAATGAATTGAAAATAGAATATTTTGGAGACAGTGATAGAGATACATATATAAATTTAACAAACCATTCATATTTTAATTTGAGTGGTGAAGCGAAATATGATATAAAAGAACAATTTTTAAAAGTTAATGCAGAGGGTTATGGTTGGGTAGATGAAAATACAGTTCCTTTAAAAATGGAGAGAGAAGATAATTTTGTTAATTTTGAAAACTTTCAAAAATTAGGAGATATATTACAGTTATCACATAAACAAGTAGAGATTGTTGGAGGAGGAATTGATCATCCTTTTGAATTATCAAAAAAATATAATTTTGATATTGAGTTAAAGGATGAGGAATCAGGAAGAAACATTAAAGTAAAATCTAGTGAACCTGTAGCAGTTATTTATACAGGAAATTTTTTAGATAAAAAGCATAATGGAATATGTTTTGAAATGCAAGATTATCCAGATATTTTTAACTTTATGCCAGAAAAGGCTAAAATTTATAATAATAAAATAGAGTATTATACATATACAACATTCGAATTTAATAACTAATTGTAAAATAAATGTAAAAAAAGAGTTAAAAATAAACAAAAATAGTTGAAAAAAATAAAAAGATGCTATATAATAACCTCAGATTTAGTAAAAAACAAGGAGGAAGAATTAATATGGCAGAAGTAGTACTAAAAAAAGTAGAAAAACAGTATCCTAATGGATTTAAGGCAGTTCATGGTATCGACCTTAATATTAAAGATGGAGAGTTCATGGTATTTGTAGGACCATCTGGTTGTGCAAAATCAACTACTCTTAGAATGGTTGCAGGTTTAGAAGAGATTACAGGTGGAGAAATCTATATAGGAGAGAAGCTAGTTAATGACTTACCTCCAAAAGATAGAGGAATCGCAATGGTTTTCCAAAACTATGCTCTATATCCACATATGACAGTTTATGATAACATGGCATTTGGACTTAAAATGGCAAAAGTTCCTAAAAATGAGATTGATAAAAGAGTTAAAGAGGCAGCTGAGAAACTTGAGATTACAGATCTTTTAGATAGAAAACCTAAAGAGATGTCTGGAGGACAAAGACAAAGGGTTGCTGTAGGAAGAGCTATTGTAAGAAAGCCAGAAGTATTTTTATTTGATGAACCACTATCAAACTTAGATGCAAAATTAAGAGTTTCTATGAGAGTAAGAATAACTCAACTTCATAAGCAATTAAAAGAAGAAGGTCAAAATGCAACAATGATTTACGTAACACATGATCAGGTTGAAGCTATGACAATGGGAGATAGAATTTGTGTATTAAATTATGGAAAAATTATGCAAGTTGATACACCATTAAATCTATATAATACTCCGGCAAATAAATTCGTAGCAGGATTTATTGGTTCGCCAGCAATGAATATTGTGAAGGCATCTTTAATATCAAAAGAAAACAAATTATTTGTAAAATTAACTAATGGGGATGAATTAGAGTTACCAAAGGAAAAAGCTGAAAAAGTAAAAGGACACGTAGGGAAAGATGTATGGTTTGGAATAAGACCAGAAAATGTAGGAAATAAAAATACAGCAAAACCTGGTGATTCATCATTAGTAGGAAAAGTAAATATAGTAGAGCAAATGGGTAATGAAGAGTTTATCTATTTCTTTATAGGAGATGCACAATATACAGCAAGAATTCCAGCAGAGAAATCTACAGGAGCAAACTTTAATCAACAAGAAAATTTCTATTTCGAAATGGATAAGTGTCATTTATTTGATATAGAAACAGAAAAAAATATAACAATTTAATAGTATGAATATAAAAAGAGGTCTTTTTTTAAAGGCCTCTTTCTTATGTTAACTTTATTTATTTTCTACTGTAATAGATAACAAATCTTCGTTTAATTTATAAGCTGTAAAAAACAAAGAACTTGCTTCTTTTGAAAATAGATTAGGTGTTCCTTCTGGATAATAATCTTCGAAGTCATCTGAGTCTTCAACAATATATGGAGATTCTAAAAAATCAATAAACTCTCCATCATTAAAATATTGTTTATAAATTTTTAAAGCTTCACTCTTATTCATTTCCATTTTTATTCCTCCCTTAGCTTAATTAGCTTATGTTACTTTCTACTAAAGAATTGATAAAAATCCTACAAAGAATTTTATAGTTTTTATTGTATTTGACAAAAAAGAAAAATTAAAGTATATAGAGATATTGAAATAACTCAAAATAGGAGGAGATTTATGAAGAAACTTATCAATAAAAAAGAAAATATCGTAAAAGAGATGATTGATGGAATGATAAAGGCATTTCCAAATAGTATTGAAAGTGTAAAAGATTTGCCAATTATTGTGAGAAAAGAAAAGAAAAACAAAAAGGTAGCTTTAATTAGTGGAGGAGGAAGTGGTCATGAACCAGCTCATGCAGGATTTGTAGGATATGGGATGTTAGACGCGGCAGTAGCTGGAGAGATATTTACTTCTCCTAGTGCTGATAAGGTTTATGAAGCAATAAAAGCAGTTGACTCAGGTGCAGGGGTTCTTCTTATAATTAAAAATTATAGTGGAGATGTAATGAATTTTGAGATGGCTGCAGAAATGGCAGAAATGGAAGGAATAAAAGTAGGGAAGGTAATTGTTGACGATGATATAGCAGTAGAAAATAGTACATATACAGTTGGTAGAAGAGGAATTGCAGGAACTGTATTTGTACATAAAATTTTAGGAGCAGCAGCAGAGGCTGGATATTCTTTGGAAAATCTTGAAAAACTTGGAAAAGTTGTTGTAGAAAATATAAAAACAATGGGAATGTCTTTGAAGTCGTGTATGGTATTTACTACTGAAAAAAATAGTTTTGATTTAGCGGAAGATGAAGTTGAAATTGGATTAGGAATACATGGAGAACCTGGGACGCATAGAGAAAAGTTTGTAGATGCAAATACACATGTAGATCATCTTTTAGAAAAAATATTGAAAGAGTCTAAAATAGAGAATGAGAAAGTGGCGGTTTTGATAAATGGATTAGGAGAAACCACTTTAATAGAACTATTTATAGTTAATAATAGAGTTACAGATATTTTAAAGGAAAAAAATATTATCATAGAAAAAACTTTAGTAGGAAATTATATGACATCTTTAGATATGGGAGGATTTTCAATTACAATATTAAAACTTAATGATGAAATTGAAAAATTATTAAATGCTAAATCTGATACTGTGGCGTTAAAAACATTCTAGGAGGACAGATGGAATTAATAACTTTAATAGATAAAATAGCAGATAGAATATATGAAAATAAAGATTATTTAAGTGAATTAGATAGAGAAATTGGTGATAGTGATCATGGTGTAAATCTATCTAGAGGTTTTCAAAAAATTAAAGATGAAAGTGAAATATTAAAAAGCCTTAATTATTCAGATTGTTTCAATAAAATGGCAATGATACTAATATCTAATGTAGGTGGAGCATCAGGAGCAATATATGGAACTGGATTAATGAAAGTAGCTCAAACTTTAAAGGGAGTTGATATATTAGATAGGAATAACATAGTAAAAGCAGCTGAAGCAATGGTAGAAGGGATAAAAATGAGAGGGAAGGCTCAGTGTGGCGAGAAAACAATGCTAGATACAATAGTACCAGTAGTTGAGGTATTAAAAAATAATAAAGAAGATTCTTTAGATGCATTATTAAAAAAAATTCAAATAACAGCAAAAGATGGAATGGAATCAACTGAAAATATGTTAGCAACAAAAGGAAGAGCGAGCTACCTAGGAGCAAGGAGTATTGGTCACATAGATCCAGGAGCAATGTCTTCATATTTAATTATTGATACAATCTGTAAAAATTTAAAGTAGGTGATAAAATGTTAGGTTTCGTAATTGTTTCTCATAGTAAACGTTTAGCTGATGAAGTTATCGAACTTTGTAATGAAATGAAAAAATATAACTTTCCTGTAGTAAATGGAAGTGGAACAGATGAAGATTATCTAGGATCAAATCCTTTAATTATAGCGGAAGCCATAAAAAAAGCATATATAAAAGGAGGAGTTGCTATTTTTGGTGATTTAGGAAGTTCAATATTAAATGCAGAGTTGGCGTTAGAATTTTTAGATGAGGATTATGATAAAGAAAAAATAAAAATAATGGATGCTCCTTTAGTTGAAGGTGTATTAATGGGAATGGCGATAAATGATGATAAATTAACTTTAAAAGAGTTAGAAGATGAATTAAAAGAGTTAAAGTTTTTAAGTAAGATATAGAGAGTACAAGCTATTAAAGTTATATTTTAATAGCTTATTTTTATATAAAAAAATAAAAAATGTAACTTATGTTACAGAAAAATTGTCTAAAAAGATATATTATATATTCAAAAGAGAAAGGAGAGGATATTGTGGGAAATTTTGGAGGAAATTTACAAAAGATTAAGAATGGTAAAAAAACATATGGAATAACACCCCATATTCCAGGAGGATTTGTAACACCAAATACACTAATAAAAATAGCAGAAGTTGCTAAAAAATATAAAGGTGTTTTAAAAATTACATCGGGACAAAGAATTTTAATAACAAATTTGAAAGAAGAAGACTTAGCTAGTGTTTGGAACGAGTTAGAAATGGAACCAGCTGTAAAAACCCAAAATTCTGTAAAAAATGTAGAAATTTGTCCTGCAAATTTTTGCAAAAGATCAAAATATCCTACAATAGGTTTAGGTATGAAAATTAGTAATGATTTTCATGGAATGGAACTTCCATGTAGAACTAAAATAGCAGTAGTTGGATGTAGAAACGCATGTACAAGTGCTTATTCTAAAGATATTGGTGTTATTGTAGATATGGATGGGAAACTTTTTATTACAGTTGGTGGAAGTGCAGGTTTTAATCCTAGAAATGCAGATATTTTAATTAAAAATCTTTCTGAAAATGAAGCGTACCTTTTAGTAAAAACTGTATTGGAGTATTATAATGAAAATGCTCAAATGGGAGAAAAGTTAGGTCATTTTATAGATAGAATAACAATAGATAAGTTTAGAAGTGATATTATAAAAGAAAAAAAATTAAAGGAGGAAAAAAATGATAACTAAGGATACTATAATAGCAGATATTATTGAAATAAATCCAATGGCAGTAGAAATTTTAATGGGATATGGGATGGGATGTATAGGATGCCCGTCAGCACAAATGGAAACTTTAGAACAGGCATGTGAGATTCATGGATTGAATATAAATGAAGTTTTAGAAAAATTAAATAAAAAATAGAGAGGTGTAAAATGAGTTTATTTTTAGGAAAAATACACTATTGGCTTTTTAATAAAATATTATGGTTTGAAAATATAGAAGAGTGTGTTATTACTTTAGCTTTAGAAGAGGGAATGGACGTTAAAAATATTAGAAATGAAATTGAAAGTAAATATGGAAAAAAACTTGAAAATAGAAATTTAGAAGAGATTATTGATTTAGAAAATATACACGGATGGTTACAAAATAGAATACATTCATCAGAAGCAAGATTAGCAGCATGGATAAAAATTATTTTACAAAATGATTTAGATGCTCAAATAAAATTAGAGAAAATTTTTCAAGAACAAGGTGTTTTAGCAGCAAGAGAGGCGAAAATTGAAATAGACTATATTAGTGCTACTGATATATATAATAGTATAAATAATTATATTTTAGATGGGATGCCTTGTGATAGAGTAAATGTTGTATCAGTTTCTGAGGAAAATCTTGTGAGTTGGAAAAGAAGAATTTGTGTACACGAAGAAATTTGGAGTAAAGAAGGTGTAGATGTAAGGTTTTTTTATAATTTAAGAAACATTTGGATAAAAAACTTTGTAAAGGAATTAAACAATAATTTTGAGTATTTAGAAGAACCTTTAGGAGAGTATAAAATATTAAAAAAGAATTAAAAAATAAGTACTTAAACGTAGCGAAGTTAATAACTTCGTTATTTTTATAAATGTCACTAATTTGACTGAAACTATAAATCATGTTACAATATATACATTATCTAAAAAAAGGGAGGTTTTACATGAGTGTGAACAAAGGAGAAAATATAGGGTTAGATATCGAAAAAACAAAAACTTTCAAAAATTTTTTATTAAGAGAGAATCCCATTTTTTACATTTCGTTTTTTATCATTTTTACAATTTTATCAGTTATTGGATTAAATAAATCCCAGTTTGAAAAGATAACAAAAGTATTATTAAATTCCATAATAACAAATTTTGGATTTTTATATTTAATAATAGTATTGTTAATAGCATTAGTATGTTTATATCTTTGTTGTAGTAGTTACGGTGATATTAGATTAGGGAAAGATGACTCAAAACCAGAATATTCAAATATTTCTTGGTTTTCAATGCTTTTTTCAGCTGGAATGGGAGTAGGGCTAGTATTCTTTGGGGTAGCAGAGCCTATGACTCATTTTGTAAATCCAATAGGTGGAATAGAAAGTGGTTCTAAATCGGCAATAGATTTTGCGTTTAATACATCATTTTTTCATTGGGGAATACATCCATGGGCTATTTATAGTTTTTTGGCCCTAGGAATGGCTTATTTTCAATTTAGAAAAGGAGAAAAAGGACTTATTAGCTCACTATTTTCACCGATTTTAAAAGGGAAAAAATATGAAAAACAGTTAAAAATGATAATAGATGTGATAGCTATTTTGGCAACAATAACAGGAGTAGCGACAACTTTAGGATTTGGAGCACTTCAAATAAATAGTGGACTAAATTATCTTTTTAATATTCCAAACAATATAATAAGTCAAATTATAATAATAGGTGTTGTTACAGTTATTTTTGTATACTCAGCATTGGGGTCACTGGATAAGGGAATAAAAACTTTATCGAATTTAAATGTGTTAATATCATTTTTATTATTGTTTATTGTAATTGTTTTAGGACCTACAATAGGAATTTTCAATGTTTTTTCAGAGAGTTTAGGAAATTATTTGAATAATTTTTTGAAGATAAGTTTAAGAACAAATAGCTTTGGTGATAAAACATGGTTATCTTCATGGACAATCTTTTATTGGTCTAATTGGGTTGCTTGGACACCTTTTGTTGGAACATTTATAGCTAGAATATCTAAAGGAAGAACTATAAGAGAGTTTATTATAGGAGTTGTGGTAATCCCATCGCTAGTTTCATTTATATGGTTTTCAGCTTTTGGAACATTAGGAATATCTTTGGGAAGAGAGTTTGCAAAAGTAGCAATAGAGCATACTGAAACAGCGTTATTTTTAGTTTTTGGTGAGTATCCTTTGGGAGATTTAATGAGTGGAGTAGCTATTGTTTTATTAGCTTCATTTTTTATAACCTCAGCAGATTCAGCAACATATGTTTTAGGAATGATGAGCTCAGATGGAGATTTAAATCCTCCAAAATATAAAAAGTTAATTTGGGGAGTTTTTCAATCTCTTTTGGCAATAGCTCTTATATCTGCTGGAGGGTTAGATATGTTAAAAACAGCATCTATAATAATAGCTTTTCCACTTTTGATACTACTTCCTATAATGATTTTTTCACTTTTTTACTCTCTTAAGAGAGATATTTTTATAAAAAAGCGTATAAAATTGAAAAATGAAATAAAAAAGATGTCTTTAGAAGAGATAGGATATCTTTCAGATACAGTAAAAGATTTAAGAATTTGCAAAGAAGAATAATTTTAAAATGAAAAAATATGAAACTAATTTCACCTAGGTAAAATTAGTTTCATATTTTTATTTATATGCTCTTTACAAAGTCCCATTTATAGGGTAATAAAGTGGGGACTAAAATTTTGAGGGGGTTTACAAAAATGAATACAGTAAAGATGATGCTATTATTAAGTTCAGTATTAACAACATTATGCTATTCGGATAATTTAGATGGGTCTAATCATGCAAAAGGTCACGAAGGTATAAATCCTGGGAGTTATTCTAAAACAAATCCATTTTGGACAAATAATCCAGAAATATTTGGAGATAACAGAGAGAAAGCACACGTAACTAAAATGTCTTTTAATACTATTGAAGAGGCACTAAATAATCCAAATTATACTGATTTTAAAAATTCTAAAAACTTTAAAAGTTTGAATGGAGATTGGAAATTTAAATTAGTGGATCATCCAGATCAAGATTTAAAAGATTTTTACAAAACTTCCTATAATACGAATAATTGGAAAACTATACCAGTTCCATCGAGTTGGCAGTTACATGGATATGATCAAATTAGATATAATGATACAGCATATCCTTGGGAATATCAAAAAACACCGATAAATCACCCTGATACTCCTAAAGATTATAATCCAATTGGTTATTATAAAAGAGAGTTTAATATGGATAAAAATTGGGGTGGAAGAGAGGTTTATATCTCTTTTCAAGGTGTTGAATCAGCATATTATTTATACGTAAATGGAGAGTATGTAGGATATAGTGAAGATTCATTTACAGGACATGATTTTGATATAACAAAATTTTTAAAAGAGGGAAGCAATGAAATTGCAGTTAAAGTATATAGATGGAGTGATGGTAGTTGGTTAGAATCTCAAGATATGATTAAATTAAGTGGTATTTTTAGAGATGTTTTCTTATATTCAACTCCTAAAACATATATAAGGGATTATACAGTTGTAACAGATTTAGATAAAAATTATGAAAATGCAGATTTAAATGTAAAGGTAGATGTATCTACAAAGTCTGGTTTTGTCCCAGGGAAATATACTGTTATTGGAAAAGTTTATGATGATAAGAAAAAAGAAGTTAAGAATTTTGAAAAAGTTGTTGAAGTTACAGGAGATGAATTAAAGCAAATTATAAATTTTAACGAAAAATTTATAAATCCCAAAAAATGGAGTTCAGAAGAACCAAATTTATATACTTTAGTTTTAGCTTTAAAAAATCCTAAAGGTGAAATAATTGAAACTGTAAGCAATAGAATAGGATTTAGAAAAGTTGAAATAAAAGATAATAAAATAATGGTAAATGGAAAGAAACTGATGTTAAGAGGAGTTAATAGACATGAGTTTACAGGAGATAAAGGTAGAGTTGTAAGTGAAGATGTAATGCGTAAAGATATTGAACTTATGAAACAAAATAATATAAATACAGTGAGGTCTTCACATTATCCTAATGATCCTAAGTGGTATGATTTATGTGATGAGTATGGACTTTATGTTATGGATGAAGCTAATTTAGAAACTCATGGAAGACTTGATGAGATTCCTCAAGATAGAGTAGAGTGGACACCAGCAGTTATAGATAGACAAGAAGCAATGGTTGAACGTAGTAAAAATGAACCATCTATAATTATGTGGTCAATAGGAAACGAATCATCAACAGGAAAAAACTTTGAATTAGCTGCAAAATATTTAAAAGAAAAGGATCCAACAAGACTTACTCATTATGAGCCACAAAGAGATATAACTGACACATATAGTAGAATGTATAGATCAATAGAAGAGATGAAGGCGTATTTGGTTTATGAAGATAATACAAAACCATATTTACAATGTGAATTTGCTCATGGAATGGGTAATAGTATTGGAAATCTTCAAGATTATTGGGATGTTATGGAAAGTAATGAAATATTTCATGGTGGATATATTTGGGACTGGGTAGATCAAGCTATAGAAACAATTGATCCTAAAACAGGTGAAAAATATTTTGCATATGGTGGAGATTGGGGAGATGAAGAATTTACAGATAAAAACTTCTCAGCTAATGGATTGATATTTGCTGATAGAACAGTGCAACCAGAACTTATAGAAGTAAAAAAAGTATTCCAAAATATAGGTATAAAAAATTCTGATTTATCCAAAGGAAAAATATCTTTAGAAAATAAATATATGTTCACTAATTTGAAAGATTATAGTGGAAATTGGGAAATTACTGAGAATGGAAAAGTTATAAAAAGTGGAAAATTTGAAGTAGATTTATTACCTGGAGCTAAAAAAGATGTAGATATTCCATTAAAAGATATAAAATTAGATTCTAAAAAAGAGTATTTCATAAATATAAATTTCGCATTAAAAAATGATAAAAGTTGGGCACCAAAAGGTTATATTGTTGCAAGTGAGCAATTCCAACTAAAAGATAAAAATATTAGTGAGAAAATAGATTTAAAGAATGTTAAAGAATTAAAGTATAAAGAAAATAATAGTATTTTAGATATTTCAGGGGAAAATTTTAAAGCAGAGATTGATTTGAAAAAAGGTGGAATAAAATCTTTTGAAAGTAATGGAAAAAATATTATAGAAACTCCACTTGAATTTAATTTCTGGAGAGCTCCAAATGATAACGATAGGGGAAATGGAGCAATGAAAAGACTTGATACTTGGAGATATGCTGGTAAAAATAGTAAAGTTGTAAATTATAAAGTTGAGAATATAGAAAATAAAGTTATTAAAGTAGATTTAGAAATAGATATTCCTACAAAAGAAACATCAAAACTTTATGTAACGTATCTTATTGATGGAAATGGTGAAATTTTAGTAGATTCGTCACTGTATTCTCCAAAAACTTTACCAGAAATACCTGAATTTAGTATGATAACAGAATTAAATCCTAAAAACAATAGAGTTAAGTGGTACGGAAGAGGACCAGAAGAGAATTATATTGATAGAAAGACAGGGTATGATGTTGGAATTTATGAAGAAAATGTAGAGAATTTCTTTATTCCATATATAAATCCATCTGAGACAGGAAATAGAAGTGATATTAGATGGGTTGAAATCGCTAATGAGAATGGAGAGGGATTATTAGTTACATCTCTTCCAGAGAGAGAAACTTTAGAGTTTAATACACTTTATTATACTCCTGAAGAACTTTCGAGTGGAAAAAGACATCCATTTGAATTAGATAAGAATAAGAACGTAGTTTTAAGAATAATTGGAAAACAGATGGGAGTTGGTGGTGATAATTCATGGGGAGCTAGACCACATGATCAGTATCAGTTAAAATCTGGAGAAGTACAAAGATACACATTTAAAATAGTAGAAAAAAATAAAGATATAGATTCATTTGAAAAAAGAGATAATAATTTAGATATAGATTCTAAAAATTATTTTGAAGCAAGAAGAGCTATTGAGCAAGTTGCAAATAATGTAGTATATCTATCTGATTTAGGAGTAAAAAACTCAAATAAGATGACATCTAAAGATAAAACTATCGCTGAAAATCCATTGACTCTAAGACTTGAGAATGGAGAGGTTATAAAATTTGACAAGGGTATAAATGGATTATCAGACAATGATATAATTGTTAATATTGAGGGAAAAGGATTTAAAAAGTTCCAGAGTTATGTAGGATTAGATAGAGAAGTTTTAGGTTATAGAGGAACAGCTGAATTTAAAGTTTTTGCTGATGGAAAAGAAGTTTTTAATAGTGGCGTTATGAAAAGTTCAGATAGAGCTAAATTTATTGATATTGATTTAAATGGAGTTAAAGAACTTAAGTTACAAATATTAAATTCAGATGGTGTAACAAAATATGATCATGGAACATATGGAGATGCAAAATTTGTAAAATAAAATGCTAAAATAATTAATTAGAAAAAGAGTTGTGGAGAATTTTCATAACTCTTTTTTTTGTAAAAAATATAAAAAATTATCCAATAAAAAAAAACTATATAGTTATAAAATGATTGAAGTTTGAACATAAAAGTGCTATAATTTGGTAATATGTAAAAAATGAAATTAGGAGCGTACAAATATGAATGACTGTGTAATTCTAAAGGGAAAAAAGGACAGGTTAGTTGTGCAATTAGATAGTAACATCGATTTTAGCTCTTTAAAAGATAAATTTTCTGAAAAGATTAAACAGGCTGAAGCATTCATAGGCGATGCGAAAATAGCCATTGAATTTACTAATAGAAAACTAACAGAAATAGAGGAAAATATTTTAATCGGAGTAATAAATAGAGAGACGAATATAAAGATAGCATTCATTTTTTCTGAAAAATCTACTTTTTCGCAGTTACCAGGAGGACAACTTCCATTTAGTAATATAAAAGATGTAACAGATGAGGGATGTACAAAGTTTCATAAAGGAACTTTACGTTCTGGACATAATTTAGAATTTGATGGAAATGTAGTTGTATTAGGGGATGTGAATCCAGGTGCAGTAATTAAATCTAAAGGAAACGTTGTTGTATTAGGATATTTAAATGGAACAGTTTATGCAGGAGAAGATGATGGTTCAGAGGCCTTTGTAGGAGCTTTTTCTTTAAATCCTATTCAAATAAAAATAGGACAAGTTATAGCGAAAAATCCAAGTACAAATGTATTAGATGTTAATAAAGTTAAAAAAACCTTAGATTTTGAAGTAGCTTATTTAAAAGATGGAAATATTTTTATTGAAAAATTCAATAAAGCAACTTTAGAGCATATGGTAAAAATATAAAGGGAAATAGGAGGAATTATGGGAAAAGTTATAGTAATTACTTCAGGAAAAGGTGGAGTAGGTAAAACGACGAGTAGTGCTAACTTAGGGGCTGCACTAGCTATGCAAAATCAAAAGACACTATTAATTGATACAGATATAGGTTTAAGAAATTTAGATGTTGTTATGGGATTAGAAAATAGAATAGTTTATGATTTAATCGACGTTATAGAGGGTGTTTGTAAGCCTAAGCAAGCTATAATAAAAGATAAAAGAAATGATAATTTACATCTTTTACCAGCAGCTCAATCAAGAGATAAAAATGCGGTAACTCCAGAGCAAATGAGAGAGTTAATTGAAATACTAAAAGCTGAATATGATTTTGTATTAGTTGATTGTCCAGCAGGAATAGAGCAAGGATTTAAAAATGCTATCGCAGCGGCAGAAGAAGCTTATGTTGTAACAACACCAGAAATTTCTGCAGTTAGAGATGCAGATCGTATTATTGGATTATTAGAAGCAAATGAAATTAGAAATCCAAAATTAATAGTTAATCGTTTAAGAGTAGAAATGGTTAAAGATGGAAATATGTTAAGTGTGGATGATGTAACAGATATTTTAGGAATAAAACCTATTGGAATTGTTCCAGATGATGAAAATATAGTTATATCAACAAATAAAGGAGAACCTTTAGTGTATAAAGGGGAATCTTTAGCAGCTAGAGCATATGTAAATATAGCTTCAAGAACACTTGGACAAAATGTTGAGTTTTTAGATTTAGATCCTAAAGTTGGATTTTTTGATAAGATAAAAGAAATATTTAAAAAATAAGGGGAGGCGAAATATGGGATTTTTTAGTTTTTTGAATAAAGAAAAATCTAGTTCAGTAGCTAAAGACCGTTTAAAGTTAGTACTGATACATGATAGAGCTATGCTTTCTCCCAAAATGCTTGAAACTTTAAAAGATGAAATAATTGCAGTAATATCTAAATATGTGGATATAGATAGAGATTCTTTAAATATTGAAGTTTCTCAAGAGGCGGAAACGGGAAGAGAAACAGCATTGATAGCAAATATACCTATAAAAATAAAAAAATAGTACTACGGTGCTATTTTTTTTTAATAAATGAGGGGATAAAATTAAATAATACAGGGGGATAAAAATGAAAAAAGAAAATTTAAGTAAACTATTATTACTTTTAGTTGCCATGATTTGGGGAAGTGGATTTCCAGCTACAAAAATAATTTTAGATAGTGGAATAAAACCATTTGAATTTTTAGGAATAAGATTTTTTATAACAGCAGTAGTCATGTTTTGTATTATGAAAATAAAAAAAATAAAAATTGAAAAAACTGAAAGAAACTTAGGATTAATAGCGGGCTTAATTTTATTTTCAGCCTTTGCTTTTCAAACGGTTGGATTAGTTTATACAACTTCATCTAAAAATGCTTTTATAACTGGAGCAAATGTTATTTTTGTACCATATATTGTATGGATTATCACAAAAGAAAAACCAAAGTTAATTTACATACTATCATCTATAATGTGCTTTATAGGTATAGGGTTTCTTTCTTTTGAAAAGAATTTAACAATTAATTTTGGAGATTTCTTAACTTTTATATGTGCTATATGCTTTGCTCTTCAAATTGTAGTTATAGGAAGCAGAATAAAAAATAAAAATCCCTTTACAATTAATGGATTTCAAATGTTTTCAGCAGGAATTATTGGAATCTTGCTGAATATAATATTTGAAGGAGCAACAATCTTTACTAGAACATATGATTTTAAACAGATTTTAGCATTAGTATACATAATTCTTTTTAATACTTTCATCTGTTATTCAATTCAAACATATGCTCAAAAAGAGATTAATCCTAGTCAGGTTTCTTTAATTTTAACAACAGAGATAATATTTGGAGCATTATTCTCTGTTTTACTTTTAGGAGACAAGATGACTTTTCAAGTTGTAATAGGTGGATTACTAATTTTTACATCTATACTATTAACAGAAGTCAAAAAACGATAAAAGTTAATTAGGAGGAAAACATGAGCCATATTGTAGGTAAGTCAGCATATAAAAGTTTAGAGGAGAGACTTAACAGATTTCCTCAAGGAGCACCACCATCTAAAGTCCTATATGATATACTAGCGATACTATTTTCAGAAAAAGAGGCAGAGTTAGTAGCACAACTTCCAATAAAGCCTTTTACATTAAAAAAGGCAGCATCAATTTGGAAGATATCAGAAAAAGATGCTAAAAATATTTTAGATACACTAGCATCAAGAGCGATTTTATTAGATACGGTACATAAAGGGGTTCAAACTTATATACTACCACCACCAATGGCTGGATTTATAGAATTTTCTATGATGAGAACTAGAGGAGATATTGATCAAAAACTTTTAGGAGAACTTTTATACCAGTATATGAATGTAGAAGAGGATTTTATAAAGGATCTTTTTTATAGTTCGGAAACAAAATTAGGAAGAGTTTTTGTAAATGAAGATGCTCTAGAAAAAACTAGAGAGACACAAAATACCATGTCTTCAAATACTTTAGATAATTTAGTTCAAGTTTTAGATTATGAAAAAGCTTCACATATAATAGAAACATCAGACCATATGGGAATTAGTATGTGTTATTGCAGACATAAAATGCAACATGTGGGAAAAGCTTGTGATGCACCAATGGATATTTGTATGACTTTTGGAAATGTAGCAAACTCATTGATAAATAATGGTTACGCAAGAAGAGTTGATAAAATAGAGGGAATGGATTTACTTCAGCAAGCATATGATAGTAATTTAGTTCAATGTGGCGAAAATGTAAGAGAGGGAGTAACATTTATTTGTAATTGTTGTGGATGTTGCTGTGAAGCTTTAGTGGCAGCTAAAAAATTTGGAATGATGCATCCCGTAGAAACAACAAACTTTTTACCTAAAATAAATCATGAGACATGTATAAATTGCGGTAAGTGTTTAAAGGTTTGCCCTGTTAATGCTATAAAGAAAATAGAGGGAGAATACGTAGTTCAAGAGGAACTTTGTTTAGGATGTGGAGTATGTGGAAGAGCTTGTCCTAAAAGTAGTATATTATTAATGCCTCGTGAAACAAGAGTGATAACTCCAATAAACTCTGTTCATAGATCAGTTTTAATGGCAATTGAGAAAGGTATGCTTCAAGAGTTGATATTTGATAATAAAGCTTTATTTAGTCATAGAGCTATGGCGGCCATACTAGGAGCAATTTTAAAACTATCTCCTGTGCATAAAATTATGGCGAGTAAACAGATGAAATCAGTTTACCTAGAGAAATTATTAAAAAATTATTAATTTTAAGAATGGAGAGGTTTATGAAAAAAATTATAGTTTTCCTATTTATTTCGATGATATCTTTTGTAAAAGGGGATGAAGTGAGTAAAATAAAAATGAGAGAACTTATAAAGCAGATAAAAACCCAATCCAAAGAGAAAATATTAGTGCCACAAAATGGAACTAATATTTTTTTTAATGGAGATAAATTGGATATGGAATTTATAAAAAATGTAGATGGGGTTTCCCAAGAATCATTGTTTTATGGTGTTGGAGGTATAAATGAAGCAACTCCTGAAGATGAAAAAAATTATCTTTTAAAGAATTTAATTGAAATAGAAAAAGAGGGAAAAGTAGTATTTTCAGTAAATTATGCTAACGATAAAAAGTTGAGAGGTAAAATTTTAAAGGATACAGAGAAATATAATTTTGTGGGAGAAGCAGTTTCTTCATATAGTGCTAATAGTATTTTTCAACCTCTTCAAAAAAATAGTTTAAAAAATGTAACTAACTTAAAGGAAGTTAAAAATTTTTTATATCTTTTAAATCCTGAAAAATTTAAGAATGTAGATGATTACTATAGAGTTTTAAAGAATACAGATTTTGATTTATTAATTATAGAACCTAGTTTAAATGGTAAATTTTTAACAAAAGAACAAATCAAATCTTTAAAAATAAGAAAAAATGGAACTCGAAGATTGATAATTGCTTATTTTAGTATAGGAGAAGCAGAAAATTATAGAGGTTATTGGCATAATTCTTGGAATAAAAAACTACCTGAATGGATAGTTAAAGAGAATGAGAATTGGGAAGGTAATTTTATAATAAAATATTGGAGTCCTCAGTGGAAAGAGATTATAAGAAATTATCAGAAAAAATTAGATGACATAGGAGTAGATGGGTACTATTTAGATACTATAGACACTTATGAGCAGTTTTAAAGGTGGTATTTTATGAAAAAAAATTTTATTTTAAGTATAGTTGAAAGTATTGTATATTGTCTAGCAATATATTTAATATTTTTTTATTTTTCAAATTTTAAAAGTGATTTCTTAAATATGAATATTCAACCATTAACTATTGTTATAGGAATAATGGCATTAAAATATGGAGTCTATATTAGTCTACAAACGGTTATAATAGCCTCATTATTTTATATTCTTGCTTACTATCAATTAGGCAATGATTTAGTTGTGTTCTTTTTAGATTTTAGTTATTATAAATTTATTTTGCTTTTCTTTTTTATTGCCCTATCCCTTGGAAGATTTTCTGATAATCTTAGAAAAAAAATTGATGATTTAAAAGATGAGAATAAAATCTTAGAAGAAAAAAATCAAAATCAAAGAGAAAAAAATTTAGAATTAGTGAATATAAATGAAAGATTAAAAAGTAGAATAGTGGGAAGTAAAGAAAGCATTTTAACTCTACATCAAATAACATCTTCAATATTAACTAAAAATGTAGAAAAAATATTTACACAAATTTTGCAGATATTAACAGATTTTTTAGGAAGTGACGTAGTATCGATATATATATACAATAAAGAGAGAAATACGTTTAGAGCAAGAGTAAAAATAGGAAATAGCGTAATTCCAAACTTTATAATAGTAGAAGAGGGAGATATATACTCTAAAGTTTTAAAAAGTAAAGAAACACTAGAAGGGAATAGAGATTTAAATATAAAAAATCCTGTTTATGTAGCTCCAATTTTGAAGGGCGAAGAAGTTGTTGGAATTGTAAACATAGAAAGATTAAAATATAATAATCAAGAAAAATATCTATTAGAATTGTTTAAGGTAATAAGCCAGTGGATTAATAATGCTTTAGTAAATGCTTTTGATAAGGCAGAGATTGAAATATTAAAAAATTCATATGAAAACACAAGAATATATAATTTACAATATTTTTCATATATTTTAGAAGAGGATAAGAAAAGAAAAAAATTATTTGGATCTGAATATATAGCATTAGAAGCTGGAAATCCAAATTTTACACCAAAAGAATTGAATGAAAAGTTAAAAGGAAAAGTTAGAGATATAGATGTTGTAGGAATGAGTGAGGAGACTATAAAATTTCTTTTTGTAAATGCTAATAGAGAAAGTAAAGATGTTTTAATAAAAAGGGTTTCTGAAATTCTTCCAGGAGTTGAAATATATGAAATCTAAATATATATTAGGTCTAGTACTAATAGCAGTATTCTTTTTTCAAGAGTTAAGAATAAAAAATTTGGAAGATATATTTAATTTAAAACAGATTTATAATTTTAGTCTTCCAACTCCAGTATCTGGAAATTTAAAAATAGAAAAACCTGAAAAATATCTTATTTTATACGGAGATGGAAGTGAGGGAAGTCAAGATATAAAAGATGGATTAGAAGAGGTTTTTAATTTTTCAAAAGTTAAGTATGACTCAATTTCAATTTCAACAGATAAAGCTTTAGATTTTTCTGAGTATAGTTTAATAATCTTAGCAGTAGAAAATTATAGTGGTTTATTAAAGGAAAACTTTTTAGGAATAAAAGAGAGAGTTGAAAAAGGTGGAAATCTTTTTATAACTCAAAGATCTTATAGAAGTCCTTTTAATCAAATGGCTGGGATAGAAAAAATTGGTGAATTTATTGAAACTAAAAGTTTCAATTTAAAAAAAGATATATTTCCAGGATTAAAGGATTTAAAACCTGGAAGTATTATCTTTGGTAGCTCGGGACTAAAAATGAATTTAAAAAAAGATATTGATGTGATAGCTACAACAGATAATAATGAACCTTTAATGTGGATTAGAAAATATGGAGAGGGAAAAGTATTTTTTAGTAATACCACATTATTTCAAGGTAAAATTTTTAGAGGAGTAATGAAGCAATTAATAGCTTATATTGAAGATGTTACATTTTTTCCAATTTTAAATTCTAAAATACTTCAAATTGATGATTTCCCATCACCAATTCCAGTAGTTCAAAATGAAATTATAAAAAAAGAGTATGGAATGGATACTTCAGGATTTTTTAATCTTATTTGGTGGCAAGATATGATGGGAATTGCAGAAAGACAAAGATTAAAAATGACAGGATTTATTATAATTGAGTATAACGATTTAACTATTAAAGATAAAATAGTCAGAGTTGGAAAAAAGACGTTTGATGATCTTAGTAAAAGAGGAAGAGAACTAAAATCGATAGGTGGAGAATTAGGATTACATGGATATAATCATTACTCTTTAGGATTGGAAAAAGAGATTGATTATGAAGATTATGGATATACACCATGGGAAAGCATTGATGCAATGAAAAAAGGATTAACAGTAGCAAAGGATGAAATAGAAAATATTTATGGTGAAAATTTTAATATTTATAGTTATGTAGCACCAAGTAATCTATTACCTGTAAGTGGGAAGAAAGCTATAGTGGAAACATTTACAAATTTAAAAGTATTTTGTGGAATTTTTTATGGAGAGAATGAACCGGGATTACTGTTACAAGAAGTAGGAAGAGATCCAGATTTTAAAAATATATACTCCCTTCCTAGAATGTCATCTGGATTTTTCTATACAGATACAGTTATTTGGCAAATATATAATGCTATTGGAGCATATGGATATCTTTCACATTTTATACATCCAGACGATATTATGGATAAAGAGAGAGGAAATGGTAAATCTTGGGAAGAGTTAAAAGCAGAGTTTGAAAGAATATTTTCAACTGTAAATAGTAACTATCCAGTTTTAAAATCACAAATTCAAAGTGAAATGACATATGATTATAGTGTTATAGAAAATATTGATTTAGAATATGAAAAGAAGGATAACAATGTTTTCATAAATATAAAAAACTATAGAGGACAATTTGATTCACATTTTAAAATAAAAAATAAAAAAATAATTAAAGTCCTAGGTGGCGATTTTAAATTTATTAACAAAAGTGAAAATGAATCTTTTTATATTGTGACAGCAAAAGACCCAGAAGTTAAAATAATATTGGAGGATTTATAATGAAAATAAAAAAGATATTCCTCATATTTATATTTCTTATATTAGATATTCTAATATTTTTTTATTTTAAAAATGGACTCTTAAGTTTCAGATCATACTTTTGGATTTCTCATTTTTCATTAGCTTTAATTTTTATATATTTAAATAGATTATTTTTAGGAGAAAATCAATTTGATATTTTTATTTTAATTTTTCCTATAGTTGGATATGTTATGGCTTTAATAAATAATTTTTTATTTTTTAGAGAATATTTTAAAAGTGATATTGAAATAAATGAGAATTTAGAAAAATATATTTTAAATGAAGAGAAAGAAATAATTGTAAATAGCTCAATTGATCTTAATTTAATAGGAGCTTATGATATCTTGGCAGTTGGAACTCCAACAGAAAAGAAAAACTTTTTAATTGGTTTTGAAACTCAAAATTTAAAGTTTAAGGTCGATGTTCTAAAAAAAGCACTGTGGGATGAAGATATAGAAGTTATACACTATGCAGCAACAGAGATAAATAAAATTGATGAAAATTTTCAAAAGGTTATAAAGGAAAAAGAGATGTTAAAAGACTCAAATGAACTTTCTAAAATATATTATGATTATTGTACTTCAGGACTTTTGCTTGGAGAGATTTTAGAATTTTATCAAAATAAATACATAGATATTGCAAAGTCAAAAGAAAATTTAGATATAATTGATAAATATAATCTTTTAACTATTTATAAAGATATGAAAGATTATAAAGCGTGTAATAGACTAATTCAAGAACTTATAGAAAAAAAAGATTTAGATGAGAAAATAGTGGAATTTATAGAAAAATATTACTATGATTTAAATGATTATGAAATGTTGAAAGAGGTTAAAAAATGGCAAAAATCTGTTTAATATGCGAAGGGTCTTATCCATATGTTGTAGGTGGAGTATCTTCATGGATTCAGGATTTAGTAAAATCCAATGAAGAACATTTATTCTCAATTGTATGTATAATACCAAATTTAGATTTTGCAAAAATAAAATATGAAATACCTAAAAATGTTACAGAGATTAAAAATATAATTTTGGATAAAAATTATGAGATTTCACCGTTTAAAGTTTTTAAAAATAGATTTAAATTTAAGAAATTAGAGGAAGAGATAGAAAAAATTTTAAATTTTAATAATCTTGATTCTGAAGAAGTTATAAAAATAATAGAAAAAATATCAGATAAAAAATATGGAAATCCATTGGAGATAATAATAAATAAGAGTTTTTGGAATAGTTTATTAAAATACTACAAGCAAAATTATGATGGAATTGGATTTAATACTTTTTATTGGACATATAGAAATATATTTTTAAATTTAATATCTTTATCTCAAGAGGAGTTGCCAAAAGCTGATATATATCATCCTGTGGCAACAGGGTACTCTGGATATGTATCCGCACTAGGAAAAATAAAAAATGGTGGATCATTGCTTTTAACAGAACATGGAATTTATCCACGTGAAAGAGAGGAAGAAGTTATTGGTGCTAAATGGATAGAGAAAGATTTTAAAAAAATATGGATAGATTTTTTTTACTTTTTATCAAGATTAACCTATGATGAGTGTGATAAAATAATATCTTTATTTGACTACAATAAAGAACTTCAAATTGAAAATGGAGCAGATTCAAAAAAGTGTGAAGTAATTCCAAATGGTATTGATATTGAATCTTATTCTAAAGTTATAAGAGAAAAAAGAGAAGGGTTTAATATTGGTTCAGTTTTAAGAGTCGTTCCTATAAAAGATGTAAAAATGATGCTAAAGGGATTTAAAATGGCGTTACCTAAGCTGAGAAATACTAAACTTTTTTTAATAGGACCTACAGAGGAAAATGAGGAGTATTATAACGAGTGCTTAGAATTAGTAGAAAATTTAGATTTGAAAGATTATGTTACTTTTACAGGAAGAGCAGATGTAAAAGATTATTATAAATTTTTAGATTTTTTAATGTTAACATCAATTTCAGAAGGACAACCACTTAGCATATTAGAAGGATTAGCTTGTGGAATTCCTTTTATAGCTACAGATGTTGGAAATTGTAGAGAAATTTTAAAAGAAAAATCTGAAGGAGAAGCAGGAATAATTGTACCACCAACTTCATACTCTGATTTAGGAGATGCTATAGTTTCACTTTTTCAAAATAGAGAAAAAATAAATGAGATGGGAAAAAATGGAAAAGAGATAGTTAAAAAATACTATTCAAAAAAGAAATTTATAGATTCATATAAAAGATTATATAAAGAGTTAGGAGAATAATATGGCAGGAATAGGATTTGAGTTGAAAAATCTGTTTTCAGAGGATAATAATACGTTTCAAGATATAAAGGCCATGGCCTATTCAGCCCTTATTGGAGTAGGTCCATGGCTCATAACTGTTATAACTTTAAATATTCTTATGTTTATAGGAAAACAATATATTCTTTCAAGAGGAGAGAGAAATCTATTTATGACAGGAATAGTTTATTCGTTCATATTTTCTCAACTTTTAACTGGAGCAGTTCAATATTTAATAACGAGATTTATATCTGATTGTATATACTCAGGAGAACAAAAAAAATTAAAATCAACATATATAGGAACAATAAAATTTATAACTATAATATCATTTTTTATAGGTGTTTTATATTTTAAAGGACAGGATTTATCGTGGTTTTACATATATACATTAACTGCATTATTTTGTTTTTTATCAGGAATTTGGGTAAGTATGAATTATATATCAGCTGTAAAGAACTATAGTTATTCGATATTAGCTTATGTTATAGGAAATGTTGTAGCGGTAGGTTTAGGAGGATATATTTTAAAATATTCAAATAATGAATTTTTTAAAAATAATCTAGCTTATTCAATTATTTTAGCTTAT
The DNA here is from genome assembly GCF_000479045.1 of Cetobacterium somerae ATCC BAA-474. Taxonomy (NCBI): domain Bacteria; kingdom Fusobacteriati; phylum Fusobacteriota; class Fusobacteriia; order Fusobacteriales; family Fusobacteriaceae; genus Cetobacterium; species Cetobacterium somerae. The sequence continues at coordinate 38,084 of NZ_KI518170.1, read as the reverse complement.
ACAATTGGAATAGGAATAACATTTTTTATGCTTTTTTCATATTTAACATATATATTTGAAGATTCAGATGAAAGTGAGTTTGAGTTTTTAAGAGCTTTCAAGAGATATACCTCTTTAAGTTTTATTGGAATATTTTTTAATTTTGGAATGTGGTCTCATATATTTGTAAATTGGATATATGGTGATTCATATAGAGTAGGAGGAGTATTTTTAAGCTCTCCATTATATGAGGTTGCAGTATTTTATGCTTTCTTTTTAACAATTCCAACTATGATTTATTTTTTAGTATTTATGGAAACTAAGTTTTTTCCAATTTATAAAAGATATTACGCTCTTCTAACTTTAAATGGAAACTTAGTAGATATAGATGTTGAAAAGAAAAAAATGATTGATGTATTAAAAGAGGAGATTTACTATATAATGGAGCTTCAATTTTTTGTTTCATTTTCAGTAGCTCTTTTATCTAAAGTAATATTTTTAAAATATGGAATGGATTTATATTTACTAGATCTATTTAGAGTCATGATTTTTGCAGCTTATTGTACGGTTTTTATATCTGTATATATAACTATATTTTTATATTTTGATTCTAGAAAAGAGGCGTTATTAATATCAATTGTATTTTTCATTTTAAGTACCTTTTTTTCAATAATAACATCATTAATGGGAAATGAATATACAGGACTTGGATTTTTTGTAGCAGCTTTTTTATCCCTTATTTTATCAGAAATAATGCTAGATAGAATAGCTCAAGAGTTAAATTATATTACTTTTTATAAGCAAAATTTTTCTTTTAATATTAAAGCTCCTTTTCTTGAGAAACTAGAAAAGATACTAAATCGCAAATTAATTTTTCCGCTAATAATAGTTATACTCTTATTTTTAAGTGGTTGTACAAGTACTCATACAAAAGATGGATTTAATAGAAAAACTAAAAGAAATTGGAATACAATGAGTTATTATAATAAAGAAGGATATAATTATGATGGATATAATCAAGAGGGAATTAATTCAAGAGGATTTACAAAAGAGGGATGGAACATATATACAGACTCACCGTATGACTATTTTAATTTTGATTTTAGTGGAATAAACAGTGATACAGGAAAAAATATTGACGAAAGAGGATTTGATTATAACGGATATAATAGAATAACTAAGTCTAAATATGATAAAAAAGGATTTGATTTTCAAGGGTTAAACAAGGAAACAAAAACAGAGTTTGATAAAAATGGATGGACGTGGTATGGTTTAAATAAAGAAACAAATAATTATTATAATAAGAATGGGTATAACTATGAAGGATATAATGAAGAGGGTTATAATAAAAGTGGTTATGATAAAGATGGAAACAAAAAACCAATAGAAGGTTTTGAAAATGAAAATGACGCGTCATATGAGAATATTTATGATAAAGATGGTTACGATAAAAATGGTTATGATGAAAATGGAGTAGATAGAGAAGGATTTAATAGAAAAGGAGTGTATGTTGGAGATGAATATTAAAAATATTATATGTACATTTCTACTACTTCATTTAAGTTCTTTTGGTGTTGGACGGGAGATATTAAATTTTTATTTAGAAGAACCAGAAAACAATCTATATCAGAGCTATGGAGAGCTAGAAAATAAAGATGGAAAAAAATATTACAAATGGAAAATAGGAACGGGTACATCAAAACTAAATGACAATTGGACTTTTGATTATGATATTGAAAAAAAATATGATAAAAATTCTAATACAGATGGATGGGAAAATACCTTTTCTTTATATAGGAAATTAGAGGAAAAAGAAGTTTTTGGAAAAAATTGGTTTAGCGATATAGGCCCCTACATTAAATATAATGTAAGTGATATATCGAGTGATTTTGGAGAGAACTTTAAAGAAAATAAATACTCATTGAGATATAGAGTTCGTACTAATTCAGATATAGGATTGGGTGGAGCTTATTGGGGATTTGATTTTTTTCTTTCATCTATTGATACAAATTCTAGAGATGGATATTCCTTAGAGGGTAACTTAACAGGAAGTATAAATTTAGGTTATGGATTCCAGAATTTTTTCACAATATATAATGAGTATTTAGATTATGGAAATAATAGAGGAACCTATTTATTTAGAATTGAAAACAATTTTAGATGGACATATGATTTAAATGAAAATTTTGCATTTTCATTAGATTCAGAAATTGATTCATATAACTACTACAAGAATACAGATCAAGATAAATCATTTAAATTCAATGTAGGACCGTACTTATTATACAGTCAAGATATAACGGAGAAGTTGAGAATTTTTGCAAAAATTGGAATAACTGGATATAATTTTGAAGAAGTAAAAACAAAATTTTCAAATGTTTCAGAATCTGGACTATATATGAAAATTAGATGTGGTTTTGAATATGTTTTTTAAAAAAAATAGTTAAAAACATTGATAAAAAAGTCATTATGTGCTAAAATTTTCTTTGAATATTTGTTCAAAGAAAATTTAAAGGGGTAATAATGAAAGTAAACAGGTGTAAATTAGCAATTTTGTTAGCAAGTTTAATGTTAATGGCTTGCGGTGAGAAGGAAAAGTCTATTATAGGTAAAGGAAATGGATTTTCTGGAGAGATTAAAGTAAATGTAATCACAAAAGGAGATAAGATTGAAAATCTTGAATTAGTTTCAGATAATGAAACTTCACATATAATGTCAAGATCATTTCCAATTTTAAAAGATAGAATTTTAAAAGCTCAATCTCCAATAGTTGATAGTGTATCAGGAGCAACATACACATCTTTAGGAGTTAAAAGAGCAGTGGCTGCAGCATTAAAAGAGGGTGGAAAAGATTTTGGTAGAATAACTGTAAAAACAGCAGGACCAGAGCAACCAGTGGCATATTTAGAGCCAGTATCTACAGACCTAGTTATAGTTGGTGGAGGACCAGCAGGTCTTGCAGCAGCAATATCTGCAAAAGAAGCTGGATTAAATAATATAATATTAATTGAAAAATTAGATATATTAAGTGGAAATGGAAAGTACGATATGAATTTCTATGACTTAATTAATTCAGAAGCAGAGAAAAAAGCAGGTGTAGAGGATTCTGTTGAGAAATTAATTGCTGATAATACAAACTGGATGGATACTCCAGAAAGAACTAGAGCTCAAGCAGAAGGAGCTTCAAAATTAGATTCTTGGTTAAGAGAAATGGGAGTAAAATTAAATCATTATTACGGAAAAAGAGGGCATATGGCTGAAAAAGATGCTTATGCTGGAGAAGAAGTACAAGATGGAATGGAAGCAAAAGCTAAAAGTTTAGGTATAGATATAAGAACAGGGACAAAAGGAACAGATTTAATAGTAGAGAATGGAGCTATTAAAGGAGTTAAGGTTCAAAATGGAAATAACTTTTATGATATAAAGGCAAAAGCTGTTGTTATGGCAACTGGAGGATTTTCATCAAATAAGGAGTTGTTAGCTAAATACTCTCCTGGAACTGAAAAACTTCAAACTTCAAATCAACTTGGAGCAACGGGTGATTTTATTCCTGTATTTGAAGAAAATAATATGCAATTAGCTAATTTAGATGAACTAAATTTATTCCCATTTATAGTTAGAACTACTAGAGATTTAACTGGTGGTGGAGATGGATTTATGCTTGTAAATGCAAAGGGAGAAAGATTCTTAAATGAAAATATCTCTAAAAATGATAGATTTAAAGCTGCTCAAACAATATTAGCTCAACCAGATGGAAAGGCATTCTATATATATGATCAAGCTTTATATGAAGCAAGTTACCGTTTACAAAAGCACACTGCAAAAGGATATCATGTAAAGGCTGATACTTTAGAAGAATTAGCACAAAAATTAGGTGTACCAGCAGATAAGCTAGTAGCTACAAGAGATCATTTCAATAAAGCGATACGTGGAGAAGAAGAAGATCCATTTAGAGCAAAACCATTTAAAAGAGAGTTCAGAACAGAGGGACCATTCTATGGTGTTCAGGTTGAATCAGCTGTTCATATGACTAGAGGTGGAGTAGTAGCAAACGAAAAAACTGAAGTTTTAGATGTAGAAGGAAATGTAGTTCCAGGAGTATTCGCTGCAGGAGAAGTTACAAACAGTAGTGCTGCATACAGTGCTGCAGTTATATTTGGACGTATTGCAGGAGAGAACGCAGTTAAATTTATAAATCAACAATAAAAAAAGGGTTGCATAAACCCTTTTTTTATATATCTATAACTTTTCCATTTTCAAAAGAAATAATACGGTCACACATATACTTTACAACATTTAAATCATGAGATATAAAAATATATGTTAGATTTAATTTTTTTTGTAGCTCACTTAAAAGATTTAGAATTTGAGCCTGAACAGAGATATCTAAAGCTGAAACAGATTCATCTAAAACAATAACTTTAGGATTTATAAGTAGAGCTGCTAGAATTAAAACTCTTTGTTTTTGTCCTCCACTTAGCTGATTTGGATATTTATTTAAGTAATCTCTAGATAAACCAACTAATTCTAACATAGAAAGAATTTTTTCAAGTCGTTCATGTTTAGGAAAATTTAAAACAGATAAAGGTTCTTCTAAATGCCACTGAATATTTTTTTTAGGATTTAGAGAAAGATAGGGATCTTGTAGGACCATTTGAATATCTTTACGAAACTCTAAAATTTCATTTTTATTATAAGCAAATATATTTTTATTTTTATATATGATTTCACCAGAATCAGGTGATAAAAGTAGTAGTAATATTTTTCCAAAAGTACTTTTGCCGCATCCACTAGGTCCTACAATTCCAAGAGTTTCACCTTCAAAAATATTAAAAGTAACGTTATTTAAAACCAAAGAGTTTTTAAATTTTTTGTTTAGATTTTTTATTTTAAAGATTATTTTATTTTTCATAGATTCTTTTCCTTTAAAGGATTGATACATCGAATTCCTTTATGATTTTTTTTATCAAAATTATACATAATTCTATTTTTTTTACAATTCTCTATAGCAGCAGGACATCTAGGAGAAAAAAAGCATCCTTCGATATTGTCATTTATATTTGGGATTCCTCCTTTCATCACTTTAATAGACTCTCCTTTTTTAAAATTTTCAGGAAGAGAATCCAGAAGTCCTTTAGTATAGTGATGATTAGGATTAAGAAAGATGTCATAGGTACTACCACTTTCTACAATTTGTCCAAAATACATAATTAAAGCATTGTCAGTAAAATTCTTAATAATCTCTAAATCATGAGATATTAGAATTATAGAAGTTTGATATTTATTTTGAATCTCTTTTAAAAGATTTAAAATTTGTGCTTGAGTATTTTTATCAAGTGCTGTTGTTGGTTCATCTGCAATAATAATTTTGGGATTATTGGCAATTGCCATTGCAATACCGATTCTTTGACCCTGTCCTCCACTAAGTTCATGTGGATATTTATTATATATCTCCATAAAATTATCTTTAAAACCAACATCAGATAGAACTTCAAAAGTTCTATTTAACATCTGTTTTTTATCTAAATTTTGATGTTTTTCAATTACTTCTAAGATTTGTTTTCCAACTTTCATTAGAGGATTTAATGAACTAATTGGATTTTGAAATATAATAGAAAAACTATTACCTCTAATTTTTTCAAGTTCTTTTTCAGAAGCTTTACAAATATCAGTACCTAAAAAATTAATGGTTCCTTTTGAAATTTTTAAATCATCTGATAATAAATTTAAAAGACTCATTGCTGTAACAGTTTTACCACTTCCACTTTCACCAACTATTCCTAGAACTTCACCCTTTTTTAAAGAGAAAGATATTTCATCAACAACAACTCTATTAATTTTTGAAATCTCCTCTATGGATAGATTTGTAACATTTAAAATAACCATATTTATATATACTCCTATTTTTTTATATACTCTTTGATACCTTCGCCAAGAAGATTAAAGCCAATAGCTACTAAACTAATTAAAACTCCAGGAACAAAAGCATAAAATGGATTTGTTGTTATATACTCCTGAGCTCTGTAAATAATCTCACCCCAAGTAGGTTCAGGAGGATTAGCTCCCATTCCTAAATAACTAAGACTAGCTTCTGTTAGAATTGCTGTTGAAAAAGATAATGCACCAACAACAATTAATGTAGATAGTATATTTGGAAAAATATGTGAAAAAATAATTTGAATCTCTTTAACCCCTATTATTCTAGCCCAAGTTATATATGGTAGATTTTTAATTTCCATAACTTTACTTCTGCTAATTCTGAAAAAAGTAGGAATATTTAAAATGCCAATTGAAATGGCTGTGTTTTTAAGATCTTTTCCAAATATGGTTATAAAAACTAATAAAAATAAGATAGATGGAATAGACATAAAAGCATCAATTATTTTAGAGATTATTTCATCAATCCAGTTGGAGAAATACCCCGATATAGTTCCTAAAAAACTTCCGATAATTCCACCAATAAGAACAGAAATAAAACCAACATAAAAAGCTCCTTGAGAAGCAACCATAACTCTAGATAAAATATCTCTTCCCAACTGATCAGTTCCTAATATATGGGAAAAAGATGGCGGTTTTAATCTATTTAACTCATCAATTAAGTATGGATTATATGGAGTCCAAAATATACTTAAAATCATAAAAAAGAAAAGAACACCAATAATAGATAAACCAATTTTTAAGTTAGTATTTTTAGATAGATTCATCTTTTTTCTCCTTCTTTTCTAATTCTTGGATCGATAATAGAATACATAATATCTATAATAAAATTTATCAAAATAACAGAAAAACTTATATAAAGAACAATACCTTGAACAAGTGGATAATCTTTTCGACTTATTCCTTCCATTAAAAGGGTTCCTAATCCTGGTAATGCAAAAACATTTTCAATAACGATAGTTCCAGTAATAAGATAAATCGTAATCATACCAATTACAGTGATAACACTAATCAAAGAGTTTCTTAATATATGTTTTTTATATATCTCATTTTGATTTAAACCTTTACTTTTTGCTACTCGAACATAATCCTTTGAACTTTCCTCAATCATACTATTACAAAGGTAGTGACTGACTAAAGGCACCTTACTTATGCTAAGAGTAAGTATCGGGAGAATAAGAGATTTTAAAGATGTAATTGGGTATCTATTCCAATTAACACTTCCTAAAGTAGGAAGAAGTTTTAGCTTTAATGAGAAGATATACATTAAAACTATTGCAGTCCAAAACGCAGGGATTGAAAACCCAATTTGAGAAAAAACTTTTAAAAATTTAAAAGTCTTAAACTTATGATTTTTAGCTAAAATTGTTCCTAATGGTATAGATGTAACCAATACAATTACTAAAGTTGAAATTGTAATTATAAAAGTAGTTAAAAATCTAGACTTTATTAGTTCAACAACAGTATAACTAGAATAAGAAAAAGAGTTACCTAAATCTCCTTTTAAAAGTTGAAAACACCATTTAAAAAATCGAATATAAAAAGGAGCATTTAAGCCAAGCTCCTCTCTCAAACGAGCTTCTAAAATAGGATCACTTTCAATTCCTAGTCTAATTAAAACTGGGTCTCCAGGTAATGATTCAAAAAGTAAAAAAATAATTAAAGATACTATAAAAATAGTAATAATAGATGAAAAAAATTTTTTTAAGTATATCAAAGATTTCACCTACTTATTAATTTTTTTTAATTTTATAGTTGAAACATCTATAAAAGCAAAAGGGTATGTTTTATATCCTGTATATTTAGATGAGAGAGCTACGGCGACTCCCTGATCCATTAAATAAACAGATGCAATATCTTCATTTAACAATTTTTGAATCTCTTTATAAATTTCAATTTTTCTTTGAGTATCATAAGTTTCAGTCGCTTCTAATAAAAGTTCATCCACTTTTTTATTTGAATAATTCCCCATATTTGAAGAGTAATTTGTCTTATATCTTTGAAGAATTCTTTGTGGATCAGGGTATCCTGCAACTCTTAAAAGAGCAGCTTCATATTTATGACCTTTGTAAACTTCTGGAAGATACTGTCCCCATGGAATTGGATTAATACTTACATTAACACCAATTTTAGATAAATCCTCTTTAATAAAAAGAGCTAAATCATTTTCAAAAGTATTTTCTGAAATAGTTGTTAAAGTAAAACTTAAGTTACTGTAACCAGCTTCTTTTAGAAGCTCTTTAGCAGTTTCTGGATTATAGGGATAATTTTTTTCTAGTCCATTCTTATAAAATTCTTTTAAATATGGAGACATATGTGTATATAACTTTTCAGCTTTAGGTAAAGCTAAATTTTCAATAATTCTATCCATATCAATAGCTTCCCAAATAGCTTGTCTAACTTTTTTATTTTGGAAAGGTTTAAAAGAGTTATTTAAATATAAAATATTAACATCATTACCTAAAGATGATACCACTTCTATATTTTTATCTTTTGTAACTTCTTTTAAAGATTCTAAATTTAAAGGAAGAAAATCGATTTCACCATTTTTAAATGAAAGAAGTCTACTAGCTCCTTCTTTATAGACTTTAAATTCAACCTCTTTTATTTCAGGAGCACCTAAATAATAGTCTTCAAAAGCCTCTAACACAATTTTTTGTCCAGGGATATATTCAACAAATTTATATGGTCCTGCTCCAATTGGATTTTTTTCTAATTCGCTTTCGCTAATTCCTTTTGGTATAATAGAAACATCAGTAATATTATATATATCAGAGCTACTATGTTCAGTATCTTTTATATTTATCTCAATAGTATTAGTATCTAATATGTTTATACTTTCTAATTTTTTATTCCATTCTCCAACAATGGCTTTTCCACTATTTGTCCCAGCGACTCTTTCAAAAGAGTATTTAACATCTTCAGGAGTAATTTTTTGCTTATTATGAAATGTAATATCATTTCTTAGTTTGAAAATATAGCTTCGTCCATTATTTTTAATTTCATAAGATTCAGCTAAAGCGGGAACGAGAGTTTTAGAGTTAGGATCAAATCGAATTAATCCAGTATTCATATTTCTAATGACCTCTTTTGTAGCAGCCGAAACATCAGTATCTGGAGCGATTGAGTTAAATCCGACTTTAATAGGAATTATTATTTTTGTTTTATTCTCAATTTGTTCTTCCTTACATCCACCTAAAGAAAGTAGTGATATTGCTATTAAAGCAGCCATAATTTTCTTTTTCATAATGCCTCCAAAATTTTTATCTAAACTGTATTAAGTTTAGCATAGTTTTACAAGAAATTCTACTTGTAGTATAGAAATTAAAATATTTTGAAAAATAAAAAATTTTTTATATTTTTTAAAATATGATAAAATATGGAGTAAATATAAAAAGTTAAGAGGTGTAAGATGTTTAAAAATATATTATTAGACAATCTGACAATAGGAATATTAGTTTTAGATAGTAACTTAGAAGTTAAATATTTAAATAAAAAAATGAGAAATATTTTAAAAGAGCAGAATATTGACGAAAAACGTTTAAATTTGTCAGTAAAAGAATTTAGTTTAATTGAAAATTATCAAGTAAGAACTTACGATATAGAAGTAGAAAATGAGAAGTTTGTCCAAATGGAATTCCATGAAATAATGGAAAAATCTGAATATAAATTAGTAACAATGTTAGATACAGTTCAAGATTTCATATTTTATTTAGATTCAAAAGGTAGAATAGAGTATTTCAATGAATCTTATGCAAATTATCTAGGCAAATCTTATTTAGAGATAATTGGAAAAAAAGAGAGTGAATTTTTTCCAAAAAAGATGGCAGAGAAGTGTGAAATTAACAACAGAAAAGCTTTAGAAAATGGGAATTTTTATGAAGAGGAAAAATTTCAAGGAAGGTGGTATCAAACATTTAAATCTAGAGTTGACTTAGGAAATGATAAGTATGGTATTTTAGGAATGATAAAAGAGATTACAGATTCTAAAAAGAAAACATTAGATTTGAAAGAGAAAGTTTATAAAGATCTTTTAACTGGACTATATAATAGAAATTTTTATGAAGAAAAAATAAATAAACTTTTAGAAAATAAAAAAAACACTATTTTTTCAATGATGATTCTAGATATTGATAAATTTAAAGAGATAAATGATAATAACGGTCATGATATTGGTGATCTAGTTTTAAAAAAAATATCTGAGATTTTAAAAAGAAATGTAAGAAAATCAAATGATTTCATAATTCGAATAGGTGGAGATGAATTGTCAATAATTATAGATGGGACTTTAGAGGATTTAGAAAAAATTTATGAAAGAATACAAAAAGATTTAGAAAAAGAGAATTTATCAAATGATTTAAAATTTAGTGTTAGTGTAGGAATGGCAGAAAGATATGAAAATGAAAGTTTAAATAGTTTATATAAAAAAGCGGACATTGAATTATATAAAATGAAAGATAAAAAACAAAAAATAAAATAAGGGAGATACTTAATGAGTCGAACAAGATTATTTAGATTTATTTCTATTGCTACTATGATTTTGATTTTCTGGTTTTCTCATCAAAATGGTGAAGAATCTTTAAAACAATCTAATTTTATACTTCAATATTTAAAAGATTTTCTAGAGATATTTGGTTTAGATGTTAGAAAGTTAGCACATTTTACAATATACCTAATCTTAGGTAGTAGCTATTTTTTAAGTTTCAAAGTTTTAGATAAAAAATCTGTTTTAATAAGTATAATTTTAACATTTTTATATGCTTGTACAGATGAATTTCACCAAGGATTTATACCAGGAAGAGGACCAGCAATAAAAGATGTATTAATAGATACGTTAGGGGGAAGTTTAGGAATAATATCAATATTTTTATTTTTTAATTTCAATAAAAATCCTATAATCAAATTAAATAAGAAAAAATAATAGTCTGAGAAAATTTCTCAGACTATTACCATATTATAAAGCCATTGTTAATATCTCTAATACATCTTTATATTCTAATTTTTTCATAGTTCCAATTGGGCCTAATCTTGTTGCGCTAGTTGCCATATCTTCAAATTTTGAACTATCAATTCCTATATCTGTTAGAGTAGATGGAATATCTAAGGAATTAAAAAATTCTCTTGTTTTTGTGATTACTTTTTTAGCAACTTGGAAATCATCGTCTCCAAAAATACCCCAAACATTATTGGCATATTCTACAAATCTATGAACATTTTCTTTATCAAGAACATACTCCATCCAATAAGGTGTTAAAATTCCTAAACCAACACCATGTGTTATATCATACTTAGCACTTAGTTCGTGTTCCATTTGATGTGTTGCCCAATCAGTAGATTCTTTTCCAGCAGATGTTAATCCATTTAATGATAAAGAACTTGCCCACATAATATTGGCTCTTGCATCATAATTAGTAGGATTTTCATAAGCAATTGGTGCATAATGAATAACTGTTTTTAAAAGACCTTCCATTATACGAGATTGCAGATAACCTTTTTTATCTGGTGAAAAATATTGTTCAAAAAGATGACTCATTATATCTACAGCACCAGCTGCAGTTTGATATTTGTTAACTGAAAAAGTATAAGTTGGGTCAAGTATAGAAAAAACAGGTCTTAAAATATAACTGTTAAATCCTAATTTTAAATTTTCTTTTGAGTTAGATAAGACACTATTCCCATTCATTTCGCTTCCTGTTGCAGCAAGAGTTAAGATAGAAGCTACAGGTAGTGCTTCAGTTAATAGATTAAATTTTTTATCCACACAAAGGTCTTTCCAAATATCTCCATGATATTTAGTTTGAGCAGCGATTCCCTTTGCACAATCGATAGTACTTCCACCTCCAACAGCTAAAACTAATTCTAAATTGTGTTTTCTACAAAGATCAGCTCCTTCTCTAACTGTTTCAATTCTAGGATTAGGATCAACTCCAGAAAGTTCAATAATTTCAATGTTTTCTTCAGTTAAAAACTTTATAACCTCATCATATAATCCATTTTTTTTAATACTATTTTTCCCATAAAGAAGTAAAATTTTACTTGCATGTTTTTTAACTTCTTTTCCTACATTTGATACTTGCCCATCTCCAAATAGAACTCTCGTTGGAACATCATAAATAAAATTTTTCATAATAAAATCCTCCTATAAAATTTTAATAAAATTTCTATCCTTAACTATGGTACCTTTATTAATATAAAATTTAATTATTCTAGTTAGGTTTCTATAGCTTATATTAAGTCTACCAGAAAGTTCATCTAGAGATTTAAAAGTTATTTCTCCTCCATTATCTTCAAGATATTTTATAAAAATATCTTTTGCTTTTAAAGTACTTTTATAAAATATAGCTCTATTTGTATTTAAAAGTTTTTTGTTCCCTTCAATAGCTAAAAATCTCCAAAAGTTAATATTATCTTCAAGATAGTCTTTTGCTAATTGAAAAGGTAGAAGAATAACTGCCACATCACTTTTAGCAACTACATCAAATAATACTTCCTCTTTATTAATGTATTCAATATCTCCAAAGATTTCTAAAGGTCTAAGTATATTTAAACATATTTGATTTCCATTATCAAGAATACAAGAAACCTCAACAGTTCCTTCTACTATAAAATAGATGCTATTAGTTCCTTTATGAGCTTCTAAAATATACTCTCCTTTTTTATAATGTTTTATTAATAATTTTTCATGAACTTCTTTAATTAAAATATCGTCTAAATTATAAAAGTTTATGTATTGTTCTATTTTTTTCATAAATTCTCCTTAATGGGCCAATTGTCCTATCTATTATATAAGAATTTATATATCATAAAAATAGAAAAAATGCTAGAAAAATATATAAAATATGAAAATAAAACGAGGTGGAGTATGAGAGCGGTAGATATTATTCAAAAAAAGAGAGACAATATTGAGTTAACATCTGAAGAGATGAGCTTCTTACTAGGAGAGTATTTACAAAATAGAGTTCCTGATTATCAAATGTCTTCATTTCTAATGGCAGTTTATTTTAATGGAATGACAAAGGATGAGCTAAAAGTATTTACAGAACTTATGATGAATAGTGGAGAAGTTATAAAGTTTGATGGAATAGAAAAGTTCTTAATTGATAAACATTCAACAGGTGGAGTAGGAGATAAAACTACTATTGCTTTAGCAGGATTATTTGCAGCCTTTAATATAGGAACTGCAAAACTTTCTGGAAGAGGTTTGGGACACACTGGAGGAACAATAGATAAATTTGAGGCTATTCCTGGATTTGTTTTCCCAGAAACAAGAGATGAATTGGTAAAAATGGTAAATAAAGTTGGAACAGGTATTATGGGATATTCGGATACAATAGTTCCTTTAGATAAAAAATTATATTCTCTTAGAGATGTAACTGCAACAGTATCAAGCATACCTTTAATAGCAAGTTCTATTATGAGTAAAAAGCTAGCAGTTTATGCTGATGGAATTATTTTAGATGTTAAAGTTGGTTCTGGAGCATTTATGAAAAACTTAAAAACAGCTGAAGAGTTAGCAAAAACTATGATTGATATTGGAGATTCTTTTGATAGAAAAGTAGTAACTTTATTAACAGATATGGATCAACCACTTGGATATGCTGTTGGAAATGCTAATGAAATAATTGAAGCGATTGAAACTTTAAAAGGAAGAGGACCAAAAGATTTCACTGAGCTTGTAGAAACAATAGTTGCGACTGCTCTTCAAATTAAAGGTGATGTTAAGTCTTTAGAAGAAGGAAAAGAGAAGGTTGCTGAAGTTATATCTAATGGTGCAGCTATTCAACACTTAAAAGATTTCATAGAAGCAGCAGGAGGAAATCCAAAATTAGTTGATGACTATACATTACTTCCAAAGTTTAAATCAGAATATGAGTTTAAAGCTAAAAAATCAGGATGGATTTCTAAGATTGAAGCTGAAGAGATCGGAAAAGCAGCAATGGTTTTAGGAGCTGGAAGAGCGACTAAAGATGATATAATTGATCATTCTGTTGGAGTTTTATTAACTAAAAAAGTTGGAGACTATGTTGAAGCGGGAGAAGTTTTAGCTTTTGTTCAACACAATGATAAAAATTTAGAATCATCTATTAGATTTTTAGAAGGTGCTTATACAATAGTGGATGAAAAAGTAGAAAAAAATAAAGTAATTCTAGAAATTTTATCTAATATTGGGTTATAATAAATATAAAGAATATTTTAGGAGGAAAAATGAATTTAAGTAAATATATTGATCACACAGTATTAAAAGCTACAACAGAACCAAAGGATATTATAAAATTATGTGCGGAAGCTAAAGAACATAAATTCTTTTCAGTTTGTGTAAATGGATGTTATGTTGAATTAGCAGCAAAAGAACTTACAGGAACAGATGTTAAAGTTTGTGCTGTAATTGGTTTCCCTTTAGGAGCTATGTCAACAAAGTCAAAAGTTTTTGAAGCAAAAACTTGTATAGAAGATGGTGCATCTGAAATTGATATGGTTATCAATATTGGAATGTTAAAAGCTGGTGAGACAGAGTATGTTAAAAATGAAATAGCAGCTATTAAAGAAGCTATTGGAACAAATGTATTGAAAGTTATAATAGAGAATTGTTATTTAACTGATGAGGAGAAAAAAATAGCGACTCAGTTATGTTTAGATGCAAAGGCTGATTTTGTAAAAACATCAACAGGTTTTGGAACAGGTGGAGCTACTTTTGAAGATATAATGTTAATGAAAGAGATTGTTGGAGATAAAGCTGAATTAAAAGCTGCAGGTGGAGTAAGAGATTTAGCAACTGCAGAGAAATATATATCTTTAGGTGTAACAAGATTAGGAACAAGTTCAGGTGTTGAATTAGTGACAACTGGAACTGCTGACCCAAATAAATACTAATTATGAATCAAGATTACTTAAGTAGTTCCCTTTCAAAGGAGTGCTTAGATAATTTATTAAGAGTTTCTCAATGCCAAGAGTTTAAGCAGGGAGAAACTCTTTTTTTAGAGCACTCATTTTGTGAGAGTATATATTTCATAATTAGTGGAAATGTTACAGTATATAAAGATAATTCAGATGGAAAAAGAAAAATAATCTATTTGCTGGGAAAAGATTCATTTTTAAATGATACTATGGTATATGATGAATCACAAAAAACAAGTGTTAGTTGTGATGCTTTTACTGATGTTAAAGTGATGATTATTCCAATAAAAGAGCTTAAAAGATTAATTTTAAAATATCCAGATTTAGCTATCTTAATGATAAAATCTCTTTCAAAAAAGACAAAACGTTTATATCGACAATTAAAAAATACAACAACTATATCTATGGATAAAAGAATTGCTGCAAAACTATGGAAATTAGCAAAAGATTTTGGATATGAATACAAGGAATTTCATGGTTTTACAGTAAAAGTAAATAACACCTATTTGGCAGATATGTTAGGAACTAATAGAGAAACTGTTTCAAGAGGTATAAAAAAACTTAAAGAGCTAGGTCTTGTTAAAGTTGAGAATGGACAAATCTTTATTTTAAAAACAGAAATTAGAGATTTTTATAGACGTTAAAATAAAAAATAGGAATACTCCTATATTTGTGGTATAATTATGAGTAAAATTTAAAAAAATTAGGAGGAACAAATGACAAATAATGACGTTCTAAGAAGAGTTAGATATGCTTTAAGAATAAATGATAAAGCTATGATGGAAGTTTTCAAATTAGGAGGAATGAATATCTCTTTAGAAGAGTTAACAGCTCTTTTAAGTAAGCCTGAAGATGAAAACTTTAAAACTTGTAATAATAAAACTTTAGATGTATTTTTAAGTGGACTTATAACTTATAAAAGAGGACCACAAAAAAATGCTCCAGAAAAAACAGAGGAAGTACCAAATAATAAAAATATAAATAACTACATCCTAAGAAAGTTAAAGATTGCTTTAGCTTTTAGAAGTGAAGATATGATAGATGCATTTAAGACAGGTGGAATTAATATGTCTGAATCAGAATTAAGTGCAATCTTCAGAAGACCAGACCATAAAAATTACAGAGAAGCTGGAGATAAATATGTTAGAGTATTTATTAAGGGAATCACTGAACTTTTCAGAGGGGAAAAATAATAAGATTACAAATTGATCTTAAAAAAATTTATTTTTTGTCAATATAGAAATGTGTGACTAGAGTCACACATTTTTTTCTATATAAAGTAATAGAATGAGATACTAGTATAAAAACAGTTGTATAAGAGGTGAAGAGATGAAAAAATTATTAACAAATGATGAATTTAATAGAGCATTATTAAGTTTATCAAAAGAGTATGATATCTATGCTCCAGTTACACTTCCTTTTAAAGGAACGTTCTCTGATACTGATTTAGTTAAATATGAGAAGATAACTAAATTAGAAGAGATCAATCTAAAAGATAAAAGTTACTATTCAGCTAAAGAGATTCTACTACCTATAAGACAAACAATATTTTACTTTAATGAAAATGAGTTTAAAAAACCAGAGGGAAGAACAAAAAAAGCTTTAGTTTTACTAAGAAGTTGCGACCTTCATGCTATTGAAAGAGTAGATAATATATATTTAAATAACAAATTTGCAGATGAATATTATGCAGATGCAAAAAAAATGGTTAAATTTGCAGTTATTGGCTGCCCAGGAAAAGGATGGGAGAGCTGCTTCTGCGCTTCAATGGGAACAAATACAACAGAGAATTATAACTTAGGTCTTACATTTAAAGATGGTGCAGTTTATACTCATATAAAAGATGAAGAGTTAAACGAGTTCTTTAATGATGGGAAAGAAGAAGAGTTTCAAATGGAGTTTGTAACAGAAAATGTTGAAAAAGTTACAGTTCCTGAAAATATAAAGTTAGAAGATATTATAAATGATGAGATGTGGAGAGATTACGATAGATGTATTAAGTGTGGAAGATGTAATTTTGTTTGTCCTACTTGTACTTGTTTTACAACTCAAGATATCTTTAATAGAGATAACTCTAAAACTGGAGAGAGAAGAAGAGTTTGGGCTTCTTGCCATGTAGATGGATTTTCAACTATGGCTGGTGGACATGAATTTAGACAAAAATCTGGAGATAGAATGAGATTTAAAGTTATGCATAAAATCTCTGACTATAAAAAAAGATTTGGAACACATATGTGTATTGGATGTGGAAGATGTGATGATGCTTGTCCTGAGTACATCTCTTATATAAACTGTATAAATAAACTATCGAAAAAGTTAGGTGATAATAATGAGTAATATATATATGCCTGAAAGAGGAGAAATTTTATCAATAGTTCAAGAGAGTCCAATTGAGTGGTTATTTAAAGTTAAAACAACTATAAAACCAGCTCCAGGACAATTTATACAACTATCTATTCATATGGTAGGAGAGGCACCAATATCTGTTGCTAATTATAATCATGACGAAGAATGGATTGAGTTTCTAATAAGAAAAGTTGGAAAAGTTACTGATGCAATATTTAATCTTCAACCAGGAGATTCAATATTTTTAAGAGGAGCTTATGGAAATTGTTTCCCTATGGATACATACTCTGGAAAAAGAGTAATTGTAGTTGCTGGTGGAAGTGGAACTGCTCCAGTAAGACCACTAATAAAACATTTTATAGATGATGAGAATACAGATATTGAGCTAATTTTTGGATTTAAAGATCAAGAATCTATTCTATTTAAAAAAGAGATAGATGAGTGGAGAAAAAAAGCTCCAATGATTTTAACTGTGGATAAAGGTTGTGGAATTGATGGAGAGTGTGTAGGACTTGTAACTGAGTATATTCCTCATCTAAAAATGTATGAAAATTTTGATAATTTAGAAGTTGTTATAGTAGGACCTCCTATGATGATGAAATACTCTGCATTAGAGTTTTTAAAGTTAGGAATTCCAGAGGACAAAATTTGGGTTTCTTTTGAAAGAAATATGTCTTGTGCTGTAGGAAAGTGTGGACATTGTAAAATTGATGAAACATATGTTTGTTTAGAAGGACCTATATTTAATTATGTAAAAGCTAAAACGCTTTTAGATTAGGAGGAGACCATGGCTTTAGAGTTAAGTAGAAAAAGTTTTACAAAAAATGCGTATAGAATAACAAAAGATAGAAAAAAAACAGCTTTAAGAGTTAGAGTTCCTGGTGGAGAGATAACAGCAGAACTACTTTTAAAAGTTTCTGAAATAGCTTCAAAATATGGAAATGGAAAAGTTCATATAACAACTCGTCAAGGATTTGAAATTAAAGGTATTGATATTACAAAAATTGATGAAGTAAATAAAGAGATTCAAGTTTTAATTGATGGTTTTGATATTAATCAACCAAATGGAGAGGGAAATGGATATCCAGCAGCTGGAACAAGAAATATAACAGCTTGTATTGGAAACAGTGTTTGTCCTAAGGCTCAATATAATACAACAAACTTTGCTAAAAAAATAGAGAAAGAAGTTTTCCCTAATGATTTCCATTTTAAAATTGCTTTAACAGGATGTCCAAATGATTGTATCAAAGCAAGAATGCATGACTTTGGTATAATTGGAATGACTATGCCTTTATACGAAAAAGAGAGATGTGTTTCATGTGGAGCATGTGTAAAAAAATGTAAAGGATTATCAACAGGTGCTTTAAGAGCAGAAAATTATACAGTTGTAAGAGAACATAGTAAATGTATAGGGTGTGGAGAGTGTGTTTTAAACTGTCCGACATCATCTTGGGTTAGAGATGAGAAAAAGTACTACAGACTTGCTATTATGGGTAGAACAGGAAAGAAAAATCCAAGACTTGCTGAAGATTGGATTTTATGGGCTGATGAAGAAAGTATAATAAAAATTATTAAAAATACATATAGATATGTAGATACGTATATTAACAGAGCACTTCCAAAAGAACATATTGGATATATTGTTGATAGAACAGGATTCAATGAGTTTAAAAAGTTTGCATTAGAAGGTGTTAACTTAGAAGAAGTGGCAATTGAAAGAAATATGGTTAACTGGAATGGAATTATCTACTCTGGTGCTGAAAATGATATTGGTAAATAATTAAACTAACTAAAACTGTAGAGTGAGTAAAATCAAGCTACAGTTTTTTTATTGACTTAGAGTTTACTCTAAGTGGTATAATATTTTACAATTTAAAAATTAATTCACTAAAATGGAGGGAAGATGATTTGGATTTTACAGAGATTGCTACTATTAATACTTCCAATATTAGGAGTAGCATATATTTTTTATAAAATATATGGAAGCTTATGGTATTTTCTATTTATACCAATTTTTACTTTTTTACCTTTTGTTCTCTTTTATTTTTATCGAAATAAAAGAAGCGTATCTTTAGAAGTTTTTTTAGGGCATTATCTATTTTATCTTAATTATATAGTATTTGGAGCTTTAATTCTTTTATCAATTGCCCTTATTTTTAAGATGTTTTCAATTGATATTTTAAAAGAAGTTAGTTATAGAAAGACGAGTTTTCATATTTTTATAATTTTTAGTTTAGGTATTCTGTCGATTTTAGGATATAAAAATTTTAAAAATATTTCTGTAGAAAATTATGAAACACCAAAAGAGATAATTAGAAATGAAAAAAACTTAAAATTTGTTTTTATAAGTGATGTTCATTTAAATGGGAAATTTGATGGGAGTAAATTAAAAACAGCTTTTGAAAAAATGAAAAATGAAGATGTTGAGTTAGTTCTTATAGGTGGAGATTTTTTAGATAATTCATATAAGAGTGTAACAGATGATATTAAAAGTATAATTGATGAAACAAACTTTAAACATGGAATTTATTTAGTTTTAGGAAATCATGAATACTATGGTGGAATAGAGGGAAATATTGAATATATAAAAAATCTTGGAATAAATATTTTAAGAGATGAGATAGTGGAGATTGAAGGAATAACAATTGTAGGAAGAGATGACAGATATAATAAAAAGAGAAAATCATTAGATGAACTTTTAAAAAATGTCGATAAAAAAAGTTCTGTTATAGTTGTTGATCATAATCCTCAATCTTTAAAAGAGTTAGGAAATGAAAAAGTGGATTTGTACTTATCAGGTCATACACACAAAGGCCAACTATTCCCTTTTAATTTAGTGGTAGATTATATGTATGAAAACTCAGGTGGATATAGGAAGATAGGAGAGACACATACATATGTAAGTTCAGGATTGGGAACTTGGATGATTCCATACAGAATTGGAAGTAGTAGTCAGATAATGATCTTTAAATAAAGCTAATTAAAGAGATAACTTTATTATGTAATAGAGTTATCTCTTTATATACTGTTTGAAAATTTATTTTTTTATATAGTTATTTACAATAGAAAGGATATCGTTGCCATATTTTTCAAATTTAGCTTCTCCAATACCATTTATTTTTAAAAGTTCATCTTTTTCTCTAGGTTTATAATTGCAAATATCAATTATAGTTTTATCAGAAAAAATTATATAAGATGGAACATGGTTGTTATGAGCGGTTTTACTTCTGTATTCTGATAGAAGATTAAATAACTGCTCTCCACCAGGAATAAGAGGTAATGAAGTTTTTTTATCATTAGGTCTTTCTTTTTTCGTAATAGAATCGTCATCATTGTTTAAAACCCTCATAGATAAGGTTTCTTTAGATTTTATAAAAATATAAGCACTTTCTTTTAATTTTAAAAGTGGGTATTTTCCCTCAGTACTTTCGATAAAATCACTTCCTATAAGGTAATCCATAATTGTTTTAATATAGGTAGAGGATTTATCTTTTAAGCATCCATATGTAGATTGTTCATTTAAACGATTGTCTCTAATTCTTGCATTGTTAGAACCTTTTAGAATATCTAAAATTAATTTTGCACCATATTTATTATTCAATCTTCCAACACATGAAATAATTTTTTGAGCGTCAATAGTTATATCAATAAGTTCACCTTTATTTTCACAATTTCCACACATTCCACAATTTTCAGCCAAAGGTTTATTTTCAAAATAGTTTACAATGTATTCAATAAGACAGCCATTAGTTCTAGTATAATTTTCCATAGCAGAAAGTTTACTATATCTAATTTTAGCTATTTCTGGAGATAAGTTTTCATTTTCAATAAATAGTTTTTGAATAATAATATCTTTGGGATTATAAAGTAGAATACAACTTGAAATAAGCCCATCTCTACCGGCTCTACCAGCTTCTTGATAATAACTTTCAATATCTTTTGGTAGATTATTATGAATAACCCATCTTACATTGGATTTATCAATACCCATTCCAAAGGCATTAGTTGCGACAATTATTTTACATCTATCTAAAAGAAAATCCTCTTGATTACTCATTCTCTCATTATCAGAAAGGCCAGCATGATATTTAGCAATACTCTTTCCTTTAGAAAGAAATTCATAAATTTGTTCACACTCTTTTCTTGTAGAAGTATATATTATTCCACTTTCTTCAGGATGTTCTTCAATAAATTTTTGTATAAATTTAAAATTATCTACATTTTTGAAAACAGAAAACTTTAGATTATCCCTCTTAAATCCATTTTTAAATATAGTTGCTTTAATATTTAAACTTTCTAAAATATCTTCAGTAACTTCAGGAGTAGCAGTGGCAGTGAAAGCAGATATTACTGGATTACTATTTAAAGATTGAATAAAATTTTTAATGTTTTTATAGCTAACTCTAAAGTCATGTCCCCATTGAGATATACAGTGTGCTTCGTCAACAGCAATTTGTGATACATTAATATTTTTTATAACTGATAAAAATCTTGAATTTTCAAGTCTCTCAGGTGCAATATAAATTATTTTGTATTTATTAAAAAGAAGAGCATTATAAATAATCTCACATTGTGAATTTGAAAGACTACTATTTATAAATACAGAAGGGATACCATTTTCATTTAAAGCATCAACTTGATCTTTCATAAGTGATATTAAAGGAGATATAACAACAGTAACTCCCTCAAAAATTAAGGCTGGTATTTGAAAACATATAGATTTTCCACCACCTGTTGGCATAATAGCTAGAGTATCTTTTCTTTGTAAAATATTTTTAATGATGTCATGTTGTCCTTTTCTAAACTCATCATATCCAAAGTATTTTTTTAGAATTAAATTTTCTTTTGCTAGGAATTTATTCATACATCCTCCTGGGATTTTATTTATTACAATATTATTATATTATATCATTAAAAATAAAAAAGGTATCTATTTTATTTTTGACAAAATAGATACCTTTTATTAATCTTTTAAAATTAATCTTTTTTAGATACGTAATAATATGCTGCTCCTAATCCAACTCCTCCAACTATGTTTCCTAAAGTTACTGGAATTAAGTTAACAATCATTCCCATAAAAAATTGTGGTTCTTTAAACATTAGTGCTGAGAAAAGAGTCATGTTTGCAATACTATGCTCTAAACCAACAGTTATAAAGGCAAATAGACACCACCAAATCATGATTAATTTACCTGACTCAGATGTCATTTTTATAGAACACCAAACAGCTAAACAAACAAGTATATTACAAAGTATTCCTCTATAAAATAGATCCCAGAAAGGTGCTGTAGCTTTTAATGTAGCTATAGTTCCCATAAATTTACCAACACTTTCAGCTCCAGGAACAAAGTGAACAGTTAAATTTGTTAGAGAGAATAAATATCCACATAAAATAGATCCAGCTAAGTTTCCGAAATAACATACAACCCAAAGTTTAATAGTATCAGCCCAAGTTGTTTTTTTAGATAGTGTAGATATTGTCATAACAAAGTTATTTCCAGTAAAAAGTTCACTACCACACATAATAACTAAACTCAGTGCTACTCCAAAGCAAGCTCCCATAAGTGTTCTAGCACCTAAAGGTCCAATAACTGGTGCTGCTAATCCACCAATAGAGAAAATTAATAAAATTCCTAATCCAACAAAAAATCCAGCAAAAGTTGATAAGACAAAGTATTTTCCAAAACTATTTTTTAAAAAATTAGATTTGCTAACCCCTGCATTTGCAACTTTTTCAACTGCCTCAAAAAACATATATTCCTCCTCAATTAAATGATATACTAGCATTTTATATTAAAAATAAAAAAACATAGTGTGATTTAAATCACACTATGCTAAATTGTGTAAAAAAAGATTTTTTGTGGATTAAAATGTAATCTAACTGTATCTTTTAAAAGAAAACATTACAATGTCTTAAATCTACATTCCATAAAAGCTTGATGTTTCTCTTTGTGCACTGGCAGCCATGAATCGCATCAAATATAGTTTCTAAGTTATAATGTCTAATTACATAAGATTCTACACAGACATCTAAAGTTGTTTTTCTATCTCTTAAATTGCAAGGATATACTATAACAATCTCCTCTTTAAGCTTATTAAGTGTTTTTAAAGTATCTAAGGTAATATCGTTGATATTTTCAAATCTATGTAAAACATTATTCTCTCTATCTAGAATAAGTCCCTCTCCAATATGGAATAGATTTTCCTTAACAATATTTCTGTAAGAGTTAGTTAATTTTTCATAAGCTATAATCATGGTATCAACCCCTTCTATTATCTTAATTACCATATGTATTACCTCATAGATACCATAAAGTCAAATGCTTTCCTTTAATTTGAATCATCATTCTAATAAATAGTTCCTAAAGAATAATCATGTATTGGGATTGGATACATTTCAAATCCTTGTACTTTTTTATTAAGTGCACCATTTAAATCTCTATAAAATAGCATTACTTCGCTATTATTATTTACAATAATCTCTTGAATCTGTTGATAGATTATTTCTCTTTTATTTTTATCTAAAGTGCTTCTAGCCTCTTCTAAAAGTTTATCTACTTTTTCATCACTAAAAAATGTACGATTTCCTGGTGCACCAAAAGCGCTTGAGTGGTGAGTTGGATAAAGAGCGTAGTCAGAATCTCCTGTAACGCTTCCCCAAGATCCTATAAACATATCAAACTCTCCACTATTAGTTTTAAACCAATAAATACTAGGCTCTAAAACAGTAATTTGAACACTCACTCCAATATCATTTAAATATCCGGCGATAATTTCAGCAGTTTGAATATCTATATTATTACTCATTGTAGCTAAAGTAAGAATTTTATCTTTTAAAGGTGTTAGAAGTTTTGAAGCTTCATTTTTATCATATCCTAAATTTTTTAAATTTGGATTATGACCTTTTACTCCTTTAGCAACTGGAGAGTTAGCAATTTTTCCCTCTCCATTTAAAACTACTTCTAAAATAGCTTCTTTGTCAATAGCTAAATTTATTCCTTTTCTTATATTAGAGTCTTTAAAAATATCTTTTTTTAAATTTAAACCCATATATGTATATGAATATGATGGTTTAGATATAAATTTTAAATTTTCATTACTATTAATAGTTTTTTCATCTTGAGGTGGTAGTGAAAAGGCTATATCAGCTTCTCCTGTTTCAAGAGCTATAGTTCTATTTGTTGCTAAAGGTATTGTTTTTATATTTATTTTTTCATAAGTTGGCTTAGTATCAAAATAGTTTTCAAATCGTTCAAGTACCAAACCCTCCCCTGGAGACCAACTTTCTAAAATATATTTACCGCTTCCCATAGGTTGTTCAACTAAAATATCTGGATTTTTTGTTAGATAATTTTTACTTACAATGCTTAGCGCAGGATGTGTAAGTTGATCTATAATAGATGAAAATGGTTTCTCTAAAATCATTTGAAAGTTATACTTATCCTTTATAATAATCTCTTTAATAGGAGGTAATATACCTGCAATTCTAGGAGATTTTTTCATTCTTTCAAAGGAAAACTTAACATCTTCAGAAGTTAAGTTTTCTCCATTTTGAAAAAAAACATTGTCTTTTAAAGTAAAGTTAATAGTTTTATTATCTATAAACTTATAGCTTTTAGCTACTCCTAAAACAGTTTCCATATTTGAATTTTTTTCTAAAAGTCTTGAATATAACAAACGATTTATTCTTAAAGAAAATCCATCGTTTCCAAAGTGTGGATCAAATGTTCGAGGGTCTCCCTCTTGTACTATATTAATTGTTGCTGAAAAAATAGCAACACTCATTGTAAAAATAAGAAATAAAAACAAACAAATCCTTTTCATAAACTCCTCCCCTATAAGATAATTTTTTCGACTTCATCAATAGCTGTTCCTAAAAACTCCTGAGCAACTTCTTTGAATTTTTGAGAATCACCACTAACAAAAAACTTTATAGATATTTTTTTAGAAGATGCTCCTTCACCTATAATTAGTTTCAAAGATTTTGCAGTTTCTTTAGCTGGATCTACAATATTTCCAATAAAATGCCTCTTTATATATTTTTCAATTAATGGATAATGAGTACATCCTAAAATAAGAGTATCAACATTTTCAGGGAGATTACTTAAATAACCTTTTATTAATTGATTACTCTCATCATTATCAATCCATCCTTTTTCAATCATTCCAACAAAAAGTGGACATTTGACTTGATAGATATTTAAATTTTTGTCAATTCTATTAAACTCTTTTAAATAGATATCCATTTTAATTGTGGCAGGAGTAGCAATAACTCCTATATTTTTATTTTTTGTTACTCTTATTCCCTCTTTAACACCATTATTAACCACTCCCACAACAGGGATATGATATCTTCCCTTCATTATATGCATAGCAGCTCCAGTAGCTGTATTACAAGCTATAACGATGGCATCAACTTTTTTTTCATAAACTAAGAAGTCTGAGACCTTTAGACAGAGCGCACGAATCTCTTCAATCTCTCTATCCCCATAAGGAGCATGTAAACTATCTCCAAAATAGATGATATTATCATAGGGAAACTCTTTTATAACCTCTTTTAATACTGAAACTCCCCCTACTCCAGAATCAAATACTCCAATTGTTCTCATTAAAACCTCGCATTCATTTTTATATTAATTTTATTATACTACCTGATTCTCCAGGAATTGCTGGAGTAACTTCTAATCTTCTTGGAATTCTAATTTTTAAGTCCTCAACGTGACTTATAATTCCTATTTTCATTGCATCTTTCCATCTAATCTCCTCTAGAATTTCAATAACCCTATCAAGAAGAGTGGCATCTAAAGTTCCAAATCCTTCATCTAAAAAGAAAAATTCAAGTTGTATTTTTCCTTTTAACTGTAGTTGGCTAGATAAAGCTAGTGCTAATACAAGAGATACAATAAAAGTTTCTCCCCCTGAAAGTGTTGAACACTCTCTAGTAAAATTACTATTAAAAGCATCTATAATATTAAAATCACAGTTATTGTCAACTGTTAAAATATATCGACCTCTTGTAATTTTTTGTAATCTTTTAGATGCTTCGTAAGCAATATAATCTAATTTTTTTCTAGCTAAAAATTTTACAAATTTTCTTCCTTCAAATTTTTTCTGAAGAATAATGATATCATCTTGTTTTAAAGTAAGTTTATCTATTTTTTCTAAAAGCTCTTTAGACTCTTGAGCTAGTTGTTCAAGTCTATTTAAATCGCCTTTGTGCTCTGTAATCTCTTTAAAAAGATTTTGCTCTTGAGTTGTTAAAGCTTCAAGTTTTTCTTCTAACTCATTCCATCTTTCTTTATTAAAAACTCTATTATCAATAGATTTTATTATCTCGTCTTTTAAACTTTGATATCTTATACTATCTATTTCATATAATGATATTTTATCCTTTAATATGTTTATTTTACTATCCTCTAAGATATGTTTTAATATGTCTTCAATAGACAAAAATCCATTTTTAGTAGCTTCTATTTTCAGCCACTCTTTTTTATCATTATAAGTATCTTTTAAATGATTATTCTTTTCTTCTAAACTAATTACTTCAAGAGAAAGAGTTTGAATAGTATTAAAATCCTTGAAGATATTATCTCTTACTTTTCGAAGAGATATATCTAAACTTTCCTTCTTATTAGAAACCTCACGATACTCTCTATCCATATTTTCTAGTAGGGTTTTTCTACTACTAATAAAATCTAAAGAATCACTTTCAAGTTTAAGTAAAGATATATTCTCTCTCTCCTCTAAAATTTCCTTTTCATATATAGTTAATTTTTCTTTAATCTTATTTAACTCACTTTCTTTTTGAGCTATATTAGATGAATAATTTTTTATATTTGATTTTAAAGTAGAAATTTTATTATTTAACTCTTTTTCATTTTCTAAAAGCTCTTTTTCTTTAACTTTTAAATCACCTATCATATTTTCTTTAATTTGAAGCTCATTTTTTAGATTATCTATATTATCTAATTCATTTAATTCACTTAATTTTTCAAGATGATAATTAAGTTTTGTATCTATTTCTACTATAGTTCGTTCTAACTGCTCCTTTGTTTTAGATAATTCATCTAAAATAGATGTGTCTATACTTTGAATCTCTTTAGCTGGATTTGGATGATCCTTTGATCCACAAACAGGACAAGATTCTCCATGGATAAGATTTTTAGATATTTCGAAAGCTTTACTTTCAAGATGCTGTTTGTTAATATTTTCTATTTTTTTCAAATAACTATCTAACTCTATTACTATTGAATCTTTTAAAGCCTTTTCTTTTTTAATCTCAGCCTCTAATTTATTTTTTTCTTTTAATTTTTCCTCTAATAATTTAATATCAGTGTTTAATTTTTTTATTTCATTTTCAAGAGAGATTAGCTTATCTTTATCTATTTTCTCAAGATTTTGAAGATTATTATTTTCACTTTCCAGTGATACACTATCAATTTTTAATTTTTCATATAAAGATTTTAAATCAGAAGATATTGAGTCAGAATCCTTTAAAGTTTCTTCTAAAAGCTTTTCTTTAAACTTTAATGATCTAATATATTGATCTCCTTTACGTAAGTTATCAAGTTCAGTATAATCCACTTTTAAATTATCTAGTTCTAACATTAATTTGTCTAATTCAAGTTGTTTTTCTTTTTCTTGTTCTTTAAGAATTTCAAGAGCGGAGTTTAGATTCTCTAAAGTATTTTTTGATTTTAAAAGACTAGTCTGATTATTTAAAATACTTTCTTTAAGATTTGTTATTTCATCAATAATACTTTTGAAAGATTGTGCAACTTCGTGCTTACTTAAGATATTTTTACATAGATTAATATCCTCTTTGTCTAAATCTAATCTTTGAAGTTCATATATATATGACTCTAGTTTTTCAAATAAAACTTTTAGTTCTTTTAATTCATTATATTCCTGAGATAGTTCTTTTTTACTCGACAAAAGATTATTATATTCTTCCTCTTTAGTTGTTAAAGTGGTTTTAAGATTATTTATTGTTTCTAAGGAACAATCACCTTTTCCTTTAATTTGGTTTTCTAAAGAGGTGATCTCCTCTTTCAATTTATTATTTCTAATTTTTATTTTTTCAGACATTTTAGTTCCATATCTTTCTAAATCGAAGATATTTTCTAACATAGTCATTTTGTCAGCACCTTTTAATTTTAAAAACTCACTGAACTTACCCTGAGGTAAAACAACTGATCTCGTAAAATCATTTACATTTATACCAAAGAATTCATTTATTTTACTTTCTACATTTTTAACTGTATCAGCTATAACATCTCCATTTAAAATTAAAATGGGATTACTTTGTTCAAACTTCTCTTCACCCTTTCTAGAAAACTTTTTCTTATAACATCTAGTTATTTCAAAGATATCTTTTCCAAGTGCAAATTTAAAATAAACCTCTAAAGTATTACTATCTTGGTTTAAACATGGTCTTATATTTTTTCCTTTACTACCCATAGTTCTTGGTATTTCATCAAATATTGCAAAAATCATGGCATCTAATATTGTAGATTTTCCACTTCCAGTTTCACCAAAAATACCAAAAAGTCCAAGAGTTGTAAGGGCATCAAAGTCAACTACCTGCTTTTTAGAAAAGCTTTGCAATCCAGTTATTTCTAATCTAATTGGTCTCATTACTTTCTCCCTCCTCTAAAATTTCTAAGAAAAGTTTCGTTATGTTGTCATTTGGAGGTAATCCCATTGTTTCTTCTTTATAAAACTCAATAAAAGCCTCTTCAAGAGTTTGTTCGTTACAATTTGTAACTTCAATTTCTTTTGATTTTGTTTTTACGATTGGAACTATTTCTAAAATATTTTTATTAGATTTAATTTTTCTAATAACAGAATTTGTAAGAGGTTCTTCTAACTCTACATTTAAATAGATCCATTCGTTTTTATCGATAAGTTCTAGTGATTTATTGATAGCCTCATCTGCTCCAATTACATCATATTCTCTAATAGGCTTATAATTTTCTAAAGGTATTTCCTTTACAGTAGTTGAATCTTTTAATATATCAACTACAAAAACCTTTTTATCAAATTTATTTTCAGTTACCCTATACTCGATAGGAGAACCACAATAGTAAGCTTTTTTGTTTGCAAAGCACATTGGTTTATGAACATGTCCTAAAGCTATATAATCGACATCAGGTAAATCACTAGTAGAAATTGCACGTGAGCCTCCAAGTTCTAAAGCAACTTCACCCTCTCCCATAGATCCAGCCACATAGATATGAGTCATTACTACACTAGGTATATTTTCGTTATTGTAACGAACACCCTCTTCTAAAATCTCTTTGATTCTAGTATTGAACTTGACATCATCAAAAGTTTCATTTAAAGTAGCTTCACTTGGAAATGGAAGATTGTATATATATATTTTTTTATTGTTTTTTTCTATGAAAATTCCACCTGGAACAGAGTTGTAAATATTTAGAGTGCCGTATTTTCCGATATTAATTTCTTGAAATGCACTATCATAGATTATAACTCCATAGTCTTTAGCTAAGTGAGATACAGCAGTTAATCTTTGAGGATTATCATGATTTCCAGGAATTATAATAATTCCTACTTCACCATTTAAAGATAACTGTTTTATACTGTCAAAAAATAGCTTCTCAGCTTCAGCTGATGGATTATAAGTGTCGTATATGTCTCCCGCTAAAAGAATTAAATCAATGTTTTCCTCTTTTATAACTGTCTCTAGAGCATTAATAAATAGTTTTTGTTCTAATATTCTTGATTGTCCTTCAAGCTTTTTGCCTAAATGCCAATCAGAAGTGTGAAGTACTCTCATAAAAGCCCCTCCTAAATTATTTCTTCTTTAATACAGTGTATCACTGAATTTAGCAAAATTCAAATTTTAAGGTAAAATAAAAAAGGCTGTCTATAAGACAACCTTTTCATTTTAAAACTATTTTCCTGTCATTCTTTTTAAAGCATTAGCTACAAACTCAACTTGAGTTCCAACTATAATTTGAACAGAAGTTTTACTTGGTTTTAATACTCCAGCTACTCCTAATTTCTTAATTTCTACTTCATTTACTAATGAACTATCTTTAACATCAAGTCTTAATCTAGTGATACAGTTATCTATAGTCACTAAGTTATCAGTTCCACCTAAAAGTGGTAACATTCTTTCAGCTAACTCATCATTTGTAGAAGCTTTTGATGGAGCATTTTCCTCTTCAGAAGGATCAGCATCCTCTCTTCCAGGAGTTTTAAGATTAAATCTTGTAATGATAAAGTAGAAGATAAAGTAGTATAAGAAGAAGAATACAATACCTTGTATAACTAACATATACCATCCTGTAGCTAGTGGGTTTCTAGATGATAAAAGCATATCTATTAATCCAGCAGAGAATCCAAATCCAGCAATCCAGTGCATAGTAGCAGCTATAAATAAAGAGATTCCAGTTAATATAGCATGAACTAAATATAATCCAGGTGCAACGAACATGAATGCAAACTCTAGTGGCTCAGTAACTCCTGTTAAGAAAGTTGCAAATCCAGCAGCAATCATGATAGATTTAATTTTATCTTTATTCTCTGGTTTAGCTGTTTTTACGAAAGCAACTGCTGCTCCTAAAAGACCAAACATCATAATTGGGAAGAATCCAGCTTGATACATTCCAGTAACTCCAGGGATTCCAGTTCCATTTGCAATTGATTGAGCTCCACCTAAGAATTTAGGGATATCATTGATTCCAGCAACGTCAAACCAGAATACTGAGTTTAAAGCATGGTGTAATCCAACAGGAATTAAAAGTCTGTTTAAGAATCCGTAGATTCCAGCTCCAACAGCTCCCATTCCACTGATTCCCTCTCCAAAGTTAACTAGCCCATCATAAATTGTTGGCCATACATACATTAAAAGGAAAGCAACTATAATCATAACAAATGATGTAATGATTGGAACTAATCTCTTTCCACTAAAGAATGATAAAGCCTTAGGTAACTCAACATCGCTAAATCTGTTATATAAAGCTGAAGAGATAACTCCAACTAAGATACCTATAAATTGGTTATTTATTTTACTAAATCCAACAGGTACATTGTCTATTTTCATAATTTGTCCAACAGCACCAGGTGATAATAATGTAGTAAGTACTAAGAAACCTACTAAACCTGTTAAAGCAGCAGAACCATTTTTGTCTTTAGACATTCCAAAGGCAACACCAACAGCAAATAATATAGGCATTTGATCTATTATCGCAGCCCCCGATTTAATTAAAAATGCAGCTAACGCACTATTTCCTCCCCAACCAGTTGGGTCAATAAAGTAACCTAATCCTAATAAAATTGCAGCAGCTGGTAAAACTGCAACAGGAACCATTAGTGCTTTACCTATTTTTTGTAAATAACTAAACATTTTTCCCTCCTAAATATATTTGTTTTTGAAATTTTATTTCTAACATATTTTATAATAAAAGAATTATTGTGTCAAGTACAATTCATATTTTAATAGAACATATTAGTTATATTGTATACAGTAAAATTATTTCTTTACTTTATTTGAAAATATGATATAATAATAAAAGATTAATTTAATAAATAGGCGATGGAGTTCGCCATTAAACGCGAAAGCTAATGACTCCTACTCTTTTTTAAGGGTAGGAGTCTTTTTTATTTCAAGGAGGAGAGAGATGAATTACTTTATTGTTTTACTTTTTTTTATTTTTTTAGCATTTTATTCAAATTATGTAGGGAAGATTTTTGAAAAGATTAAGTTCCCGTCTTTAATTGGAATGATGATTGCAGGAGTTTTAATTGGACCATATGGTTTAAATAAAACACCAGAGTTAGCTCTTGAATTAGCACCAATTTTAAAAGATATAGCTTTAATAATCGTTTTATTTATTGGGGGACTTGGTATAGGTGCAGATCAAATAAAAAAAATAGGCCGACCAGCTATATTGTTAAGTATTATTCCTGCAACTTTAGAAGGTTTTGCAATAGCATATTTATCAACTATTTTTTTAGGTTTTACTTTTATTCAAGGAGCTATTTTAGGGTTTATTATAGCTGCTGTTAGCCCAGCAGTTTTGATTCCATCTATGGTAAGTTTAATAGATAAAAATATTGGTCAAAAAAAATCTATTCCACAGTTATTATTAGTGGGAGCATCTGCAGATGATACAATAGCTATTACTCTATTTACATCTTTTTTAGCAATATATTTTCAAAAACTCGATGGTGGAACTTTTGATTTTAAAACTCAAATATTTCTTATACCAGTATCTATTGTAGTCAGTTTAATAATTGGGTGGTTAGTGGGATTGATTGGGAAATATAGTTATTTAAAAATAAATAATAACAAGATAAAAATAGCTGTAGTTTTTACAATTTGCTTAGTCCTTAGATTTATAGAAAATACGTTTCATTTTACTTTATATAATTCACTATTAACAATAATGTCTCTGGGATTTTTTATTCGTTATTATCAAGTAGAAAAGTATAAAGAGATTCATAAAGGAATGAATGAGATATGGAAATATGGAAAAATATATCTATTTACTTTTGTAGGAATGGCTATAAATCCAGGATTAGTAGGTGGTTACTTTTTTATTGGATTAACAATTTTAACTTATTCTTTATCTATAAGATCAATTGGAGTTTTAATTGCTTTAATTGGTACAAATTTAACATACAGAGAGAGATTGTTTTGTGTTATTGCATATTTACCTAAAGCTACTGTTCAATCAGCAAAAGCTGGTATTCCACTTCAAATGGGAGTTGTTGGTGGAGAAGTAATGCAAGCTATAGCCATTTTAAGCGTTTTAATAACAGCTCCTTTAGGTGCTATAGGTATAAACTCTACATATAAAAAACTGTTAGAAAATTCTTAAATAAAAAAACAAAAAAATAAAAAGGAAAAATAAGATTTTTAAGTACAAACACTGTATTAGGTTTTGTTTTACAAAAATTTATATTTTGAGGTGATTGAGTATGATTGAGTTTAAAAAAGTTACAAAATCTTATGATAAAAGAACACTTATTTTAAAAAATATAGATTTTAAAATAAAAACTGGAGAGTTTGTCGTTTTAATTGGAGAATCTGGTTGTGGGAAAACAA
Organism: Cetobacterium somerae ATCC BAA-474; assembly: GCF_000479045.1. NCBI lineage: Bacteria > Fusobacteriati > Fusobacteriota > Fusobacteriia > Fusobacteriales > Fusobacteriaceae > Cetobacterium > Cetobacterium somerae. The sequence goes on along the minus strand of NZ_KI518170.1, from coordinate 4,849 downwards.
CAACAATGAAATTAATAAATAGACTTATTGATCCATCTAGTGGTGTTGTACTTATAGATGGAGAAGATATAAGTACAGTGGATCCAATAATTCTTAGAAGAAGAATTGGGTATGTTATACAAAAAGAGGGACTTATGCCTCATATGACTATTGGTGAGAATATAGAGCTCGTTCCTAAACTTTTAAAATGGGAAAAAGAAAGAAGAAAAAATAGAGCTTATGAATTATTAAATCTTTTAAATCTTGATCCTGAAATATACTATGAAAAATATCCTCATGAAGTATCGGGAGGTCAAAAGCAAAGAGTTGGAATAGCTAGAGCTTTGGCTACAAATCCTGATATAATTTTGATGGATGAACCATTTTCCGCATTAGATCCTATAACTAGAGAAAGTATTCAAGATGAAGTTTTAAAACTACAAAAAGAGTTAGGAAAAACTATTATATTTGTTACTCATGATATGGATGAAGCTATAAAATTAGGAGAGAGAATAGCGTTTCTAAAAGATGGAGAGATTTTGCAATTTGATACTCCAGATGAAATTTTAAAAAGGCCAGCTTCTGAGTATATAGAGCAGTTTATTGGAAAAGATAGAATTTGGAAAACTCCTAAAAAGTTACTTGTTTCAGATATAATGTCTAAACACTATTGGACAATTGAAAAAAGAAGTAATATCTCTAGAGCTTTTAATCTTTTAAAAACTCACGATACAGATTTTCTTATTGTTACTGAAACTGAGGGTGGAAGATATAGTGAACCTATTGGGATAATATTTAGAAAAAATTTGATTTATGCTATGGAAAATAATATTTTAAGAGTAAGAGATATTATGGATAAAGAGTTTACTACTATAGATAAAGATAGTAATTTACTGGATGTTTTAAATAAGATGTCTAGTATAAATGCAAAAGTTATACCTGTTGTTGATGATAGAAATAGATTAACGGGAGTTATAACAAATTTAGGACTGGTTAATGCTATTAGTAAAATAGCTCCATCTCCTGAAGTTGAAGAGGAATCTATAGGAATGGGTGATGCTGTATGAACTCATTTATAAAATATTTTATAGAAAAACTACCTGAGGTTCATGTTGCACTTATGCAGCATATAGAGATAACAGGTCTTGCTGTAGCTATAGCAATTATAATTGGGGTTCCAATAGGGATTTTTATAATTAGAAGTGAACGACTTTCTAAAGTAGTTTTAACTATAGCTGGAATATTTCAAACAATACCTAGTTTAGCATTATTTGGTCTGATAATTCCTATTATGGGAATCGGAATAAAGCCAGCAGTATTTGTACTTTTTTTATACTCGCTATTACCAATTATAACAAATACGTATATTGGAATAAAAGGTGTAGATAAATCTACAATTCAATCTGCTATTGGTATGGGGATGACTAATTTCCAAGTTTTGACTAAGGTTAAATTACCAATTGCTGTAGCAGTTATAATGGGTGGAATTAGAATTTCAACTGTTGCTACAATAGGCACAGCTACAATTGCAGCACTAATTGGAGCTGGCGGATTAGGAGAACTTATATTTAGAGGAATATCTACAAGTAATAATAATTTGGTTTTAACAGGAGCTATTCCAACTGCTATTTTAGCTTTTGTAGCAAATTATTTTTTAGGAGTTTTGGAAAAAGTATTGACTCCTAGTGGAATGCTAACAAATCCGAAAGAAAAAAAGAAAAATGTAAAAATTTTAAAAATAGTTCTAGCTATTTTAATACTAGGAATTGGATTTAGAATATATGAAAATAATAAAAATAGAGGTATTCCAACAATTGTTGTGGGACATAAAAATTATAATGAGCAAAGAATTTTAGGTGTTATGATGTCTCAAGTAATAGAAGCTAAAACTAATTATAAAGTAAAAACAGTAGAGCTTGGAACAGGAACAGTTATATTTGAGGCTATTAAAAGTGGAGATATTGATGTGTACCCTGAATATACAGGTGTAGCATACGCAGCTTATTTAGGAAAGAAAGAGAAGGCAGATGCTAAAACTGTATTTGATATTATAAAATCTGAATATTTAGCAGATCACAATTTAGATATTAGAGAACCTATGGGATTTGAAAATACATATGCTTTTGCTATGAAACCAGAAGTAGCTCAAAAGTATGGAATAAAAACTATTAGTGATTTAAAAAGATATGCAAATAATATGGTTTTAAGTGGTCCTCATGAGTTTATGGAGAGAGAAGATGGACTTTTAGGAATACAAAAAGCTTACAATATAAGATTTAAAAGTATTTTGTCTATGGATCAGGGATTGGTTATTAACTCTTTAGTTTCAGATAAGATTGAGGTTGCTTTAGTTTATTCTACAGATGGATTGATAGCTAAACATAAGTTACTTCTTTTAGAGGATGATTTAAAGTTTTTTCCACCTTACGAAGTTGTAGTTACAATGAGAAAGGGGTTTGAAAATACAAAAGGAGATGTTATTGAAGCGTTAGACTCTCTTGTAGAAGCTTTAAATGAAGATGAGATGCAAGAGTTGAATCTTTTAGCAATTGAAGGAAATGAACCTATTGAAAATATTATTAACAAATTTCTCCAAAATAAAGGTATTATAAAATAATAAAAATAAAAGAAAGCTGAAGAGTTTTAATTCTTCAGCTTTTGTAATTTTATTCAATCTGATATTTGATTAATTTTGTTATAAGAATATAAAATATCCTAATAGTGGTAGTGTTAAAATTAACACAGGTATGTTTAATTCTTTATATCTTCCAGTTAATACCTTTATAATTACATGAGATATAATACCCATGCTCATTCCAGATGCCATGTTATCTGTAAATACAGTAAACATAACTGTAATAACAGCTGGAACAAATTCAGTCATATCGTCCATATCGATAAACTTCATACTTGTCATCATAAGGATACCTATAAAAATTAATGCTGGTGCTGTTGCAGCAGATGGAATTATATAAACAATTGGTGTTAAGAAAATTGTAAATATAAAGCAAATTCCTGTAGATATTGCAGTTAGACCTGTTCTTCCTCCCTCTTCAACTCCAGCTGCTGACTCTAAAAATGTTGTTATTGTTGTAGAACCAAATAATGCTCCAACAATAGTTGCTATAGAATCAACTAGGAAAGGCTTATCTACTTCTGGTAAATTACCATTTTCATCTAAAAGTCCAGCTTGTGCTGAAACTCCTAATAAAGTCCCTAGAGTACAGAAGAAATCTCCTACGAAAAATGTGAATATTAAAGGTAAAAATGCAAATTTTAATGCTCCCATTATATCAAGTTTAAAAGCTATACTAGATATTGATGGTGGCATAGAGAAAAAGCTCTCAGGTATTTGAGTTATCCCCATTGGAATTCCAAGTAGTGTAGTAATCACTATACCAATTAAAACTCCACCTCTAACTTTATTTAAAACAAGTGCAATTGTAATAAAAAGTCCGATTAAAGATAATATAGTATTTGGATTATAGATACTTCCCATAGATATAGTTCCATTAGAAATTGTCATTATTTGACCATTTTTAAATCCTACCATAGCTATAAAAAATCCAACAGCTACTCCTATAGCAAACTTTAAGTTTTTAGGAATTGCTTCTACAATAAGTCCTCTTAATCCGAAAACTGTAAGAACTAAAAAACCTATTCCAGATAAAAATACCATTCCCATAGCTGTTTGCCAATTAACCATTCCTCCAGCGACTAGAGTATAGGCGAAAAATGCATTTCCTCCCATAGCTGGTGCCATAGCAAATGGTCTATTTGTATAAAGACCCATAACGATAGAAAAAGCAGCTGATAGCAGAGCAGTTACAATAGTAACAGCTTTAACATCCATTCCAGCAGCACTCATAAATAAAGGCTGAACTATTAAGATGTATGCCATCGTCATAAAAGTTGTAATTCCAGCAGTTATTTCTGTTGAAATTGTAGTGTTATAATGGCTAAGTTGAAAGTAAGAATCAATAGCCCTTAGCACACCATTATTCTTTTGTTTAATGTTTTCCATTACTCCTCCTAATAATAAGCCATTTACGGTGGCTTGTAGAAACTCCTGACCTTATTACAGGATTATATCAGTGATAAAAATACAGACTATTGTACTATATTTCACAAAATTTGTCAACTTTTTTGTTTTTGAGTATTTAAAATATAAAAATATAAATAATAGTGAGTTGTTTTATTCGCTTATTTTTAATAAAATTAATGATAAGTAAAAATAATAATTACAATAAATTAAATCGCATTATAAAACTACATATAATGCCTCTTATCTGAAGTTTTATTAATTGAAAATAATTGTTATTTTTAATAATATTGAAAATATTGTAAGTTTTTATAAAATATGAGATAATAATACAGTATAAAACATATAATAAGGAGGTTTTTAGCTATGTATAATGTTACAAGAGATATGTTAATTGAAATTTTAGAAGGATATATTAAATTAGCAAAAAAATTAGATGGAGAGTTAGTTGTACTAAATAAAGTTGACGATGAAGCTGATGAGTTTTTAATTGAAAATATAAAAGATTTTAATCTTATAAAAACAAAGAAAAACGATTTACTAGAGATTACTATTTACGTTGATGATGAAGATGAGGTATATGAAGAATTTGTTATTGGCGATGGAAGTGATTATTCAAAAGTACAAAAAAATATTTATGAAAAATTTCCTAAGTATTTCAAAGTAGGATCTTTAGGAAATAAGTCCGATTCAAAAAAATCTGGAAAAATAAAAGAAAACCAGGTTAATAAAGATTCTCAAAATAATTATTTTCAAAAATTTATGAAAAAAAAATAAATAAGTTTATAATAAAAAGAGCAACTCCAATATTTTTTTACTTTGGAATTG
>NZ_KI518169.1 GCF_000479045.1 Cetobacterium somerae ATCC BAA-474 | reverse complement strand
AATGTATAAAATTTAGTATTCAAAGTATATTTTTTCAATATTTATGTAAAAAGTTACCATTTTGTAGTTTTTTGTATTAAAATTATAACTAGCAATATAAAGGTGGTGAATAAATGTATATTACATTAAGAAAAAATAAAAAAATAAAAGTAAATATTTTAGGAGAAGGGGATCCTATCATTTTTATCCATTCATATCTTTGGGATAGTAATATGTGGGAGCCTCAACTAAAAGAGCTTTCAAAAAGCTTCAAGTGTATCTCTATAGATTTATGGGGGCATGGTGAATCTGACTTTTTAAATAAAGAGGATACTTGTTCTCTTAAAGAACTTACTGAAGATATAATTAATATAGCAAACCAACTAAATATAAAACAATTCGATTATATTGGTTTATCTGTAGGTGCTATGTTAGGTACTTATTTAGCATTAAATTATAGTAATCGAATTAAAAAATTAGTTTTAATGGATGGATATTCTGGAGATGAGCCTATTTCAACACAAGAAAAATATATAAATTTATTAAATACTATTGAACATCTAAAGTATATTCCAGAAGAACTTGCAAATATAATTACCCCAATGTTTTTTAGTAAAAACGAAGGGAATTCAAAAGGAATTTTTTATAGAAATTTTAAAAATGAACTTATGAATAAAAAAGAGAAAAACATTGATACTATTGTTAAATTAGGAAGAGAAATTTTTCAAAGAGAAAATCTTCTAAATGAAATGAAAAATATTAAAAATCCAACCTTATTTTTAGTTGGAGATGAAGATATCCCTAGACCAGCATATGAAAGTCTTGAAATGCATAAGCTAGTTAAAAACTCAAAACTAACTATTATTCCAAATGCTGGGCATATATCTAATTTAGAAAATCCTACATTTGTAAATAGTGAAATAATAAAATTTTTGAATAAATAATAATAAAAAAAGCACAGAGTAATCTGTGCTTAAAATTTCAAAGTGGTGCCTAGAAAAGGATTCGAACCTTCGACC
>NZ_KI518168.1 GCF_000479045.1 Cetobacterium somerae ATCC BAA-474 | reverse complement strand
TCTTAAATTTATTCTATATTTTTTTGATTTATTGTATATTTGATTATAAAAAATTTTATGAAATAATGGAAAAAGTTTTTATAATGATATCTGCCTTATCTTTAATTTCATATTTTTTAGCAAATATTTTTTTAAGTTTTCGAAATAGTTATTTAATTGGTCCGAATATATATAGACATATTTATATTCACGGTTATACCTTGGGAAGACATAATCAAAATGCTTCTATATTTTGGGAGCCTTCAGTATATGGAATAATATTATCGTTTTTTTTATTTTTTAGAAGTTTAAAAAATCCAACACTAAATCCCAAAAAAGATTTTATAAAATACATCTTTATATTATCAATATTAACAACAAGATCAACATCAGGATTAGTTATGCTCGTTATTATAATATTTTATACATTAATAAAGTTAAAATATAGTATTAAAAATTTTGTTATTTTTTTGGTATGTCTTGTATTTTTTTTGAATACATCATTATTTAAAAAAACTATTTATAATAAATTAAAAAATATATCGAACGAAAGAAGTATTTATCAAGGAGAAGATGGTACTCGATCATCTGGAGCTAGAAAAATGCATTTTTTAATTGATTTTGAAATTTTTAAAAAAAATTTGTTAATAGGTGATAAAGAAATAACTAATCAACAGTCAATTAATAGTAGATTTAAAGAAGCAAAAGAATTATCAAAAAAAAATAAATACATTTTATATTATTTAGAAAATAAAACAGAATATCATATAACATCAAACAGTATAGTTTCAATGTTAGCGTATTTTGGAATTATATTTTTTTTGGTATATTATTTAATA
>NZ_KI518167.1 GCF_000479045.1 Cetobacterium somerae ATCC BAA-474 | reverse complement strand
AATATCCTTTTTATTATTAAAATTCATATAATTATATCAAAAATAAATTTTAATAATCTATTTAACTTCTCACAAGTTAAATAAAACTAAACAGGTACCTTTCCGGTACCTGTTTTTGTTATCTCAACTATTTATATTAAATTTTCCTCTTTTAAGAGAAGATGAATATTAGAAAATCTTTTTAACGAGTTATTATCTTTTTTTATAAATTCCCATGTCTCTAAATAACTACCTTTTACAGCAAACTCTTCACTTGTAATAAAATCTTTGAACTCATCTAAATTATCTTCATACTGATCATTAAACTTTTCTGCAAGAGTTCTTTTTTGGTTATCTGGAACATCAATTAAATTATGAAGAACATGCTCTTGATTACATGAAAAATAATAAAGAGAATAGTCTAAAGAAACATTAATCTTATTAAGACAAGATAGAACATTTAAATTTTTAGCCTTTCTTTCATTACGTTCTACTACTTTTTCTATACTTGGAGCTAATATATGAGTTTCAGTATATTTAAATTCCTGTATTTCAGATGATTCCTTTATTGCGTCTTCATTAATATATGCACCATCCATATCTACTATATGTATAACTTTTAAAATATCCTCTCTATCTAAAGAAAATCTAGACATCTCCGATTTTATAAGTTCTGCAACTTTTGCCTTTATATTATTGCTGCTACTATTCCTATCACTTGTTATATCGCTTCTAACAACTTTAAATCTGACCTCTTTACTTCTGTATAAATTTCTTAAACTACCTTCTAAAGCCATTTCATCACTAATACCCTCTACTATTACTATTACAACTTTTTTTCTAGCCATTACTTACCACTTCCAGCTTTTTTAAAAGCTTTTTTTATTTCATAGCTATCAGTTTCATTATATAACTCATCTTTTTTATTACTACTTCCAAGCATTACATTTTTCATATATACATTTCTGATGTTGTTTGTAACTTTTATATTTGAAAGTTTTGTATAATTATTTTCTTTATCAGTTGTTGTAAAAACTAAGTTATCTTTATTAAGTACTTCTAAAGGTCTTAAATTGTGAGAAGTAAAAATAAGCTGTCCTTTTCCATATTTAGAAACAATTTCCAATATTTCACCTAAAAGATATTCAAATATTCCAGCATCCAGCTCATCAACTACCAAACAATAATTGGAATTATTATAAACAACAGTAAACGAGCTTAGTATTGAAATTATTTTTTTAATTCCATCAGACTCATATCTTAATGGAATTTCTACATCTCCATTTTTAGAAAACAATTGAAATTTTACCATCTGTGATGATTTTTCATTAAACGATCTTGACAGTTCTTTAGTAGTAACTGTTAATCCAGGAATTATTTTACTTAAAACTATATTCATTTGTCCTAAAACATTTTGAATGAGATCGTACTCATCTACTAGAACTTCATTAGGTTGATTTAAATATAGTCCTATCTTTCCATGAGATACTTTGTCATTATTGCTATGTCTAAAACTTAATGGAATTAAAAAGTTTGCATTAATAACTCCTGAATCTCTATTTTCTACAACAGTTAAATTCATAGCTCCATAATATCTCATTGCTTCTAAAACATCAGCCAATTCTTTAAAACTATCTTTTGGTAGTTTATCTAAAAAAACTTTTGAGAAAATCAAACTCCTTCTTTCACTTTGTAATCTATTTTCTAAAACTCTAAACTCTACTCTTGCATCTTCATCAGAAATAAGATAATCTTTTAAATTTTTAGGTGAAATTTCCTTTGTACTGAAAAAAGCTCCTAACACCTTGTATCTTTTACCTTTTTCTCTAGGTAAATCTAAAGAATAAATCTCTTCATCTATTACTCTAAAATCATGTTTTAATACATCACTATCGTCATCTTTTACAGTTGATTTTTCTAAAGTAACTTTATATTTTATTAAACTTAATTTATCTTTAATAAATGCGTAAAACTCATACTCTAAGTCTGCACTTACAGCATCTGCTGATATTAAGTTTATTGTATCTTTAGGTAACTTTTCTCCTGAAATCAAAATTTTTAATATATTTAAAGATTCAATTACTGCTGTCTTTCCAGATCCATTTTGTCCATAAATACCTATTATATCTGATTGCTTAACGTATCCACTTTCATCTATCGATTGAGGCAATTCTATAGATCCATTTTTTACGTTTTTTATATTTTTTATGCTTATAGATTTTAATCTAGTAACTGATTTCATATTACACTTCCTTTCTTAAAATTTAAATTTGGAATAAAATATTCTCTTTTCTATTTTAAGCTTTTTTTTAAAAAATTGCAAACTAAAAAATCATAGAAATTTAAAGAATAAAATTTCACTTTGTTATCATAAATACAAAACTGGCTTTTATGTTAATTCAGATAAAAAGATTAATAATATTTTTGAAATTGCTAAATACAATCAAAAACCTGATTCTTCAAAAAAATTTATTTAACTCTCCCTATAGAGCAATTCATAGGAAGGTTATTATCGTATATTCCTCCGGAAGATTTTAAAATGATTAGAAGATTCGGACTTTACTCAAGAAGACATAAAAAGAAAAAACCCAAGAAAATTAAGCTTTTTAAAGACAAAATTTCTTGGGCTGAACGTATTTTCAAAACTTTTAAGACGAATCCATTAATTTACCCTAAATGCAATTCTAATCTTGTTCTTTTAGAAATATTCCATATTAAATATGGGGTAATATTTCCTAAAACTGGTTCTTCTTAATACATTAACTCAAATAACTATTCACCCGCACTACACCTGCGGTATTTTGTGATATTCACAACTTTGAGTTTTAATTTTATTATACTATTTTTATTCCTTGAGTTCAAATTTTTCAATATTTTTTGTATAAATTTTTTTTACTTCTGTTTTTGAGCTGACTCTTTAGCTTCTAATACATCTTTAATTTTCATAAAACTATTAAACTAACTTAATTAAACTCATTAGGGAACGATTTTATATATTATTTTTATTTAAAACTTTAATTTTACATCCTTCTAATATTTCTATATTTGTACCTTCCACATAATTAGCTATTACATTTTTTAACTTTATATCTCTTCCTACAATTTTATCAATATATATATAGGAATCTTCAGAATTCATATGCTCTTTTAACTTATCGAAATTAATATATTCACTAATTTTTTTAAAAAAACTCTCTTTAAAAATGTTATCAATTCCATTTATTGCATTTCTTTTATCTTCTTCACTTGCACCCAAAATCGAAATAGAATCTCCTTTTATAGAATTAATATGTCCATTTCCACCTTTTATATTTATATTTTTTCCAAGAATAGATTCTAAATTAAACTCTCCAAATATATCAATATTTTCAGCAGATATATTTTTTCCAACGATAGATCCATGAAGTTGGAGTGTATTTCCTAACAGATTTCCTACCTCTGCTTTTCCAGAAAAAACAAATTTTTCAAAATTACAATCATCTAAAACAGTTAACTTACCTTTAATTTCAAGAGTATTGATATTTAATCCTTTTAAAAAAATTAGATTACCATTACCTTGAAAACTATTCATAATAATCTTTTCGGTATAAGTATTATTCAATTTTTGGCCTCCTTTTCAAGATTAATATTCCAGCCCAAAGTACAGTCAATACAAAATGACGAGCAATCAGCTGTGCATTCTAAAAATTCTGATAAATTTAATTCTTCTTCAAAAAAATCATTTCCCATTATTATAACTTCCATTTTTTACCTCCTTCTCTGATTTTAAAATCTGTTCCTGCAATATTTCTTTAAGCTTAAATTTATAAATTGAACAGTTTCTATCATTTTCTTTTAAATACAAATGAGGACACCCTCCTGAACAAATAGGCAAAATATTACAACTAGAACATTCACTTTGAAAAATATAATTTAAATCATATTTTTTATTTTCTAAAATTTTTAAATTGTTAATATTAATATTTCCTATTGAACTTTTTTTATTTCCAATATCACTCCAACATTTATAAATATCACCATTCCAATTTATAACGAAAGATTGTTCAGAGTATGCTCCACAAAATAGTATATTTTGTTTAGGATAAAGATTTGAATTTTTAAATCCATATTTCAAAAGTTTATTATTAAAATTCAAACGATAGTTAAAAAAATCTTTCTTTTTGATTATATTCGAACAATTTAAATCATTAAAGTTTTCAATATATCCTAAATCAATATTAAAGTTATTTAAATCGTTATCTTGCAATATTTTTAACAATCTTTCGCTACTTATGAAATTATTTGTATCTATATTTATTCTAATATTAACATTTAAATTTTCTTTTTTAGCAATTTTCAAATTTTCTAAAATAACATTAAAAGTATCTTGATTGCCATTTCTTAATTTCCTTCTAGCATTATGAACTTTAGGCTCTCCATCTAAAGTAATTTGAATATTGTTTATATTTAATTTTTTTAATGTTTCACAAAGTTTATTATTCAAAAGATATCCATTAGTAATCATGCCGAACAAAAACTGGTGTTAGAATAAGTTTGTAGACATAAAATA
>NZ_KI518166.1 GCF_000479045.1 Cetobacterium somerae ATCC BAA-474 | reverse complement strand
ATGGTGCTGTCATATTAAACTCCTCCTTATTTAAAAAAATAAATAAATTCTTACTGTATTATTCTAAATGAAATGAGGTTTTCCTAATTTTTAATTTTTTTTTTAGTAAATTTTAAAAAATAAAAAAGAAATCATGATGCTATTTTGAAAGAGGACAAAAATAATTTTTTGTAATAAGGAGATATAAATTATGAAAAGTAAAGTTGGATTGCTTATAGCTATATGTATTGTGACTATTAAAACTACATTTTCTGAAAGTGATAATGGATTGATTATTTTTGGAAACTTTGATTATTATCGTCTACATAAAAGAAATTATCAACCAGAAGAAGTAAATTATAATTATAAGTTTAGTAAAGAGTTTGAATCTAATATTGAACCTGAAACTCCAATTATTCCATCTATTCCGCCAAGTCCAGAAACACCTACGATAATACCAATTCCACCAATTCCTGGTATAAATGATAATGGCTCAATAGGAGGAAGTGGTTCAGGCAGCGGCGGTTCAGGTGG
>NZ_KI518165.1 GCF_000479045.1 Cetobacterium somerae ATCC BAA-474 | reverse complement strand
TATACAATTTTAAATAGATATGAAAATAGAGTATTAAGAATTTAAAAAATAGTTTTTTCAATGATATTAAAATAAAATTGGAGGAAAAAATGAAAAAACTATTATTAACTGAAGAGAATGAGATTTTAAGAGAAAAAGAAAGCTTTTTTGATAAAGTTTTTAAAGTGTTATTTTTAATGATGTTTGTAGGGTCATATTTAATGCTAGTAGGAGTGACTACTTTTAAACTATTGGAACATATAATAAAATATGGTATTTCAGGGTAGGTGAATATATGGGAGTAGAGATATTAATTGCTGGAATAATTATACTATTAAGTTTATTTTCAATAAGGATATCTAAGAAATTGGAGATACCTTTATTGATAATGTTTTTATTAGTTGGAATGTTAGCAGGATCAGAAGGAATAGGTAGAATTTATTTTGATAATGCTTTAGTCGCTCAAAACTTAGGAACAATAGCTTTAATGTTTATAATTTTTTCAGGAGGATTAGAAACTAAAAAAGAGGATGTAAAAAAGTCTCTTTATCCTAGTGGAACATTAGCAACTTTAGGTGTTTTACTAACTGCAGGTTTATCTGGAGTAGCCGTATATTATTTAACAGATTTTACCTTAAAAGAGTCTTTACTATTTAGTGCTATGGTATCATCAACAGATGCAGCAGCAGTTATGTCTATCTTAGGAGATTCAAAGCTAAAGAAAGATATAAAATCGGTTGTTGAAATAGAATCAGGAAGTAATGATCCAATGGCCTATGCTTTAATTCTTTTTTTATTATCATTTTTTAAAGAAGGAGAAAGTACATCAATTGTAACAGGGATAATTTTTCTTTTAAAACAAATAACCTTAGGAGCAATTATAGGGTATATATTTGGAGTGGTGACTTTACCGTTAGCTAATTATATAAAAATAGTGAGAGAAGAGTTTCTAACTATACATTTGATTGCAATACTGTTTATCTGTTTTGGATTGGCAACAGTTTTAGATGGAAATGGATTTTTGGCAATATATATTGCTGGAATAATGATTGGAAATAAGAAGTTTAACTATAAGTTAAACTCAATTAGAAATATGAGACTGATAACATGGTTTATGCAAATAGGGATGTTTGTAATGTTAGGATTATTAGTTTTTCCTAGTCAATTGTTAGGATATATATTTATAGGAAGTTTATTGTCTGTAATTATGATAATAGTTATAAGAATGCTTGTTGTTTATAGTTTATTATGGCCATTTAAGTTTAATTATAAAGAGAAATTTTTTATATCATGGGCAGGATTAAAGGGAGCGGTTCCTATAATTTTTGCTACAATGGCTATAACAGAGGGATTACCTAATGCTCAAGGAATGTTTAATCTAACTTTTTATATTGTTGTATTTTCAGTTCTTCTTCAAGGAATGACTTTAAAATATGTAGGAAAAAAATTAAATTTATTCGAAGAGGATCAAGAGGAAGATAAATTTATAGAAATAGAGGAATTAGAAGAACTTGCTTTGAAGAAGATGATATTAGACAAGCAATCAGAATATGTTAATAAAAAGATTAGAGAACTTGAATTACCTCAAGGAATGCTAATTGTATCTATAAAAAGAGATGAAAATTATATAACTCCAAAAGGAGATGTGACCCTTTTAATGGGAGATACTCTTCTATTTTCACAAAACTAATTGTATTTTTTTAGATATAGTTATAGAATGTAATATAATATATTAGTTTTTAAAAACTAAAAGGACGTGAAAAGTTGAGTAAAATTTTTATAAAAAAAGATAGAGAAAGAATGTGGCAGAGTGGACACCCTTGGATGTATTCTGGAGCTGTGGAAAAGATAGAAGGAAACCCAGAAGCAGGATCAGTTATAGAAGTATATAATTGGAAAAAAGAGTTTATTGGATATGGTCATTATAATAAAAATTCGAAAATTATGGTACGTATGCTGGAAAAAGATATCAATAAAAAAATAGATTTAAATTGGTATTCTGAAAAAGTAAAGGAAGCATATACTTTAAGAGAAATGATAAATATTAACAGTAATGGATATAGGTTAATTCATAGTGAATCAGATTCTCTACCAGGAGTTATAGTAGATCGTTTTGGAGATTACTTAGTAGTTCAAGCTTCGACTTTAGGGATGGAAAAAGATAAAGAATTTTTAATAGAAGCTTTAAAAAAAGAGATTCCAAATTTAAAGGGAATATATGAAAAGAGTGAAGGTGATGGAAGAAAGTTAGAAGGGCTTCCTGAAGTTTCAGGAGTTCTTTTTGGTGAAGTTCCAAATGAGATTGAAATTTTTGAGGGAGAGGCTAAGTTCACAATAGACTTAAAAGGACAAAAAACAGGATTTTACTCAGATCAAAGAGATAATAGAATTTTGATGGGTTCTCTATCGAAAGATAAAGATTTTTTAGATGTATGTAGTTATACTGGAGGTTTTTCACTTCATGCTATGGTAAATGGAGCAAATTCATCAACTTTAATAGATGTTAGTGAAGATGTTTTGAATGTTGCTAGAAAAAATTTAATAAAATATGAAAATGTTGAGTTTATAAAGGGAAATATATTTAATGTTTTAAGAGATTTAGTAAAAGAAGGACGTCAATGGGATGTAGTAAATCTAGATCCACCAAAATTAGCACCAAATAGAAGAGATTTAGATAAAGCTTTAAAAGCATATAAGGATATAATTTTAAATGGAATAAAACTTACAAAAAAAGGTGGATTACTTTCAATTTATAGTTGTAGTGGAGCAGTTACAAGTGCAGATTTAAGAATGGCTTTGGCTTATGCCGTTAAAGACGCAGGAGTAAAAGCTGTAATAGTAAATCAATTACACCAAAGTCCATGTCATCCAATATCAGTAGCAGTTCCTGAAACTGAGTATTTAAAAGGTTTTTTAATAAGAATAATTTAAAATAAAAGGGGAGTGGGGAAATATGTATCTATTAAATAATGGTTTGAAAATTCCGAAAGTAGGATTTGGAACATGGAAAGCAACTGATAAAGAGCAGTGTAAAAACGCAGTGAGAACAGCTTTAGAAATAGGATACAGACATATTGATACAGCTGCTATTTATGGAAATGAAGATGCTGTAGGAGAGGGAATTACTGAATTTTTAAAAAATAATAATGTTTCAAGAGAAGAACTTTTTATTGTAACTAAAGTTTGGAATACTGAACAAGGTTATGAGACAACTTTAAAAGCTTATGAAGAATCTTTAAAAAAGTTAGGATTAGATTATATAGATATGTATTTAATTCATTGGCCACAACCTAAAGATTTAAATAAAACTTGGGAAACGTGGAGAGCTTTGGAAACACTTTATAAAAGTGGTAAGGTTAAAGCTATTGGTGTATGTAATATGAAAGAACACCATTTGAAACATATAATGAATAATTTTGAAATAGTACCTGCAGTAAATCAAATTGAGTTACATCCATATTTACAACAAAGAGAATTAAAAAAATTCTGTGATGAAAATGGTATTGTAGTAGAAGCTTGGAGTCCATTAATGCAAGGAGCTTTAGATCATGAAGGTTTAAAGAAGATAGCTGAAAAGAATAAAAAAACTGTAGCTCAAATAGTTTTAAAATGGCATTTACAAAAGGGGTTATTACCATTACCTAAATCAGTTACACCATCTAGAATTATGGAGAATTTTCAATTAGATTTTATTTTAGATGAAGATGATATGAAATATATTGATTCATTAAATAAAGAGGAGAGAATAGGTCCTGATCCCGATGAAATAACGTTTTAAATATTAAAAGTCATATCTTTATATGACTTTTTTTTATTATTTGAAAACAGAAGAAGGAAAAGCTATTAAAATTTTTAAGTATAGGATATCTTATAATTATGAGGAGAAAAAAATGGCAATAAATAAAATAAGTATGAAAGATTATAATCGTTTTATAGAGAACATATTAACTGAGTTAGAAATTGGAAAAAGAGTAAATTTATTAACTTTTAAAAGAGATAGAAAAGTGAGTATTATAAAAATTTCAAATGAAAAATTTGCAGTAGAAGAAGATGGTTTTAAACAAAAAAAGTTTGATGATTTAAATAGACATCAGGTTGTTAAATTAATGGACAAGCTTAGAGATATTGAATTTCCAAGAAGTAACATGTTACATATAAACAGAAAATAAAAAGACCGTATTGAATTTTTCAATACGGTCTTACTATTTCAACAACTAAAATTTAGTTGGTGGATTCATTGGTGGAGATGACGGGAATCGAACCCGTGTCCAAAATTGCAAGCGCCATAAGCTTCTACAAGCTTAGTTTGCTATTTGAATTCGCAATAGTTACTCCCGCAAACAGGGCTAACTAAAGCTATCCTCTAAAATGTCCCCTATAACTTAGAGAAATTGTTTAGGGTAATCTGTATTTAAGTGACACCTTGATTGAACGCTCCTACAGAAGAGAATGTTCAGAGGTGAGCTGACATTATGCAGCTAAAGCGTAATTTCTGTTTCCATCTAAACGATGAGTTGATCTCTCACAGCAATCAACCTGGCCTGCTACCTATAACCTCACAACCCTGTCGAAACCTTTGCATCCCCAATTATTAAATTATAGATTATTATAACACAAATTTTTCTTAAACTCAATTGTCTGGTGATATCTTTCTTATTTTTTTTATTGTTAAGAAAAACATAACTATAGCTACTAGTGTATCAGATATTGGAAATGCTAGCCAAACACCAATCTCTTTGAAAAAATATCCTAAAATATAAACAAGAGGAATGTTTAAAATAACAATTCTTAACATAAAAAATCGTGTAGCAATAACACTATCTTTAATAGATTGAAAAAAGTTGTTGCATGCTAAGAACATTGCAGTAAATGGCATTAAAAAAAGATTTAATCTCATAGCTGAAACTGTAAATTCGACTAGAGGAGGATCATTTTTTATAAAAAATGAGACTATCTTTTCAGTATTAAAAAGCATAAGAAGAACTAAAATAGTTGAAACACTAATAACTGTATAAAGTTGTATTTTTAGAACTTCTTTTACACGTTCGTAGTTTTTAGATCCGAATGTATATGAGATTATAGCTGCCGTTCCTTGATTAAAGCCTTGTAAACTTGTGTTCATAACGCTTCTGCAAATTGAGATAATTCCAATTGCAGCAGTAGCAATATCTCCTCCGTAAACTCCAGCTTGTCTATTTGTAACCGTAATAACTGAAGATTGTAAAAGTTGATTATAAAAACGAGGACTCCCTATTTTAAAGATTTCCTTTAAAATTTTTAAATCAAGAGAAAAATACTTTTTAGAAAATGTAATAACATCTGATTTGAAAAAATAAAAAAGAATATAAAAAGCACTTAAAGCAGTAGCAATTAAAGTAGCCAATGCAGCTCCACCAATTCCCATATCGAATTTAATAATAAAAAGATAATCCAAAATAACATTGAAAACCCCTGTAAAAATATTTACGCCCATTGCTGTAACAGAGTCTCCAATTCCTCTAACAAGAGTGCTTTGTCCTAAAATAATTTGAAAAGTTGCAATTGGAATTAGAAAATTTGTATACTCTATGGCTGATGCAATATTAGAAGAACTAGCTCCTAAAATTTTTAAAATTGGAATGTTAAAAAGAAAAAGAAAAATGGTTAAAAGAACACCTACAATAAGAATCCATAAAAATCCAGTACATAAAACTTTTTCAGCACCTTCTCTATCTTTTGATCCCAGTTTAACTCCAATTATAATAGCTATTCCTGAAAATGCAAAATTGAAACTATTTATAATCATAGCATAGGGGAAAACGAGGGCAATAGCTGCCATGCCCTCTCTTCCTGCTACTTGACCGATGAAATACCTATCAGTTAAAACACAAAGCATACCTATAATAGCACCAAGTGAAGATGGAATGCTGAATTTTAAAATAGTTGTTAAGGTACTTTGTTTTTCAAACTTTAAACTCAAATCTTGCAAAATACTCCCCCTGTAAAAATATTATATTAAAAAATACACTGAAAAATAATTAAAAACACTACCTGCTAAAACAAAAAGGTGCCAAATACCGTGAGCAAATTTTTTATTTTTCATTAGATAGAAAATAGTTCCAACAGAATAGCTAACACCACCCCAAATTAGTAATTTTAAAGATAGCGGTGAAGCAAGCATTTGTAAATCTTTAAATACAAACATAACCATCCATCCCATAAAAAGATAGATTAGGGTAGAAACAAAATTAAATCTTCCAACAAAGAATACTTTAAAAAGTATTCCTAAAAGTGTCATTCCCCATTGAACAAAGAAAAGAACCCATTTTGTTGTTCCATCAAAAACTCCAAGAAGATATGGAGTGTATGATCCAGATATTAAAATATAAATAGCAGAATGATCGAGTATTTTAAAAAGTTTTTTAATTTTTCCAACATAAAGTATGTGGTAAGTTCCAGACATTGTATATAGTAAAACAAGTGAAAAACAAAATACCATGGAACCAACAACATAACCAATATTATTTGTTTTTAAAGAGTGGACTAAAAGAGCTCCAGTTCCAATAAGTGCTAGAACAGCACCAAAGTAGTGAGTCATAGAGTTAATCCATTCTTCTAATCTAGTCAGTGTATTATTCATAGAGATACCTCCTATCCATTCTTTCTAAAATTTAGAACAAGTTCATCAAATTTAGGATCTAATTGTCTTAACTTTACATTAGCAGCATTTAAAAGTTTTTTAGATGCTGTATTAGAGTCAGTATTGTTATACTTATCTGAAAGATAAACTATTTCACTTATTCCACTTTGAATAATACTTTTAGCACATTCGTTACATGGGAAAAGATCAACATAAATAGTACATCCTTTTAAATTTTTAGTACTGTTTAAAATAGCATTTAATTCAGCATGACAAACATATGCGTATTTACTATTTAAAAAATCCCCTTCTCTATCCCAAGGAAATTCATCATCAGAACATCCTGCGGGAAGGCCATTGTATCCTACACCTACAATTCTTTTATCAGGAGTTACGATACATGCTCCAACTTGTGTTCCAGGATCTTTACTACGTTTAGCAGAGAGAATTGCAACTCCCATGAAGTACTCATCCCAATCAATATAATTAGCTCTTTTTGACATTTTATCCTCCTAAATTAAAAAAATATTTTTTTATTTTGTAAATATAAATCTGCAAGGGCAATAGCCACAGCATTTTCTAAAACAATAGGAACTCTAAGAAGAAATGCGACATCATGTCTTCCATTAATTTTTAAAGATTGAATATTTTTATCTTTGAAATTAAAGGTTTCTTGGGGTTTGAAAATACTAGAAGTTGGTTTAACAGCAACTTTTAAAAAGATGTCGTTTCCATTTGTAATTCCACCATTAATACCTCCGTTATTATTAGACGAAGTTTTTCCACTTTTATCAATAAAACAGTCATTAAATTTACTGCCTAAAAATTCTGTTCCTTTAAATCCAGCACCAAACTCAATTCCTTTAATTCCTGGAATTGAAAAAATTATAGATGAAAGAACAGATTCTACAGAATCAAAAAAAGGTTCTCCTAAACCGATAGGAACATTTTTAATAGTTAAAGAGATTGTTCCTCCTAAAGAATCACCGGAATGTGCAGTTTCAAGCAAGTAATTTTCTAATTTTTTATCAAACTCTAACTTATTTAAAATACCGATTGATTCAATTTCACTAGAAAAAATAAAATCATTTAATATTTTTTTTGCAATGACACCAGCGGCAACAAGAGCAAGCGTTAATCTACCTGAAAAATGACCACCACCACGAATATCATTAAAACCTGAATATTTTTTAGTAGCAGAAAAGTCAGCATGACCAGGTCTAGGGTGCGATTTAAAGTCAGTATAAACTTTAGAATCAGTATTTTTGTTCTCAAAAAAAATATTTATAGGAGCTCCAGTTGTAAAATCATTAAAAACTCCTGAAATAATATTTGGAATATCATCCTCTTTCCTAGGAGTAGTACCTATTTTTCCAGATTTTCTTTTAGAAAGATCTTTAGTAAAATCTTCAAGAGTAAGCTTTATTCCAGATGGAACACCATCAATTAAAACTCCGATACCAGAACCGTGAGATTCTCCATAAATATGTACTCTAAAAAGAGAACCAAAACTATTCATAAAATCCTCCTAAATTAAAATAATGTGTATATTTTAATTTTAGCACAAAACATGAGAAATATTAAATAAAAACATAGTAAAATTAATTGCAAAATATTAGAAAAAGGTGTAGAATATAACAATTAACGCATTGAAATGAATTAGAATTTAATATTATAGATTGAATATATTTGGAGGAGATAACTGTGTTTATAGATGAGGTAATTATAACGGTAAAAGCAGGTAACGGTGGAGATGGAGCCGCTACTTTTAGAAGAGAAAAATGCATACAATTTGGAGGTCCAGATGGTGGAGATGGAGGTAGAGGAGGAGACGTAGTTTTCGTAGCTGACTCTAATATAAATACACTAATAGACTTCAAATACAAAAAATTGTTCCAAGCAGAAAATGGTGAAAATGGAGCAAAGAAAAACATGTTTGGAAAATTTGGAGAAAATTTAGTAATAAAAGTTCCAATTGGAACTCAAGTAAGAGATATGGAAACAGGAAAATTACTTTTAGATATGAGTATACCTGGTGAAGAAAGAGTTCTTTTAAGAGGAGGTAGAGGAGGTTTAGGAAATACAAACTTCAAAAACTCAATTAGAAGAACACCAACAATGGCTGGAAAAGGAAAAGAGGGTGTAGAGTTAAGAGTTAAATTAGAATTGAAACTTTTAGCAGATGTTGCGTTAGTTGGATACCCTTCTGTTGGAAAATCAAGTTTAATAAATAAAATATCAGCAGCTAAATCTAAAGTTGGAAACTATCATTTTACTACTTTAGAGCCTAAATTAGGAGTTGTTAGACTTGGTGAAGGGAGATCATTCGTTGTAGCAGATATACCAGGGTTGATTGAAGGAGCTCATGAAGGAGTAGGATTAGGAGATAAATTCTTAAAGCATATAGAAAGATGTAAAATGATATATCATATAGTAGATGTGGCTGGAATTGAAGGAAGAGATCCAATTGAAGATTATGAGAGAATAAATAATGAGTTAGTAAAGTTTAGTGAAAAATTAGCAAATAAGAAACAAATTATTTTGGCAAATAAAATGGATTTAATTTGGGATATGGATAAATATGAAGAGTTTAAATCTCATGTGGAAGCACAAGGAAATGAAGTGTTCCCAGTATCTGTTATTTTAGGTGATGGATTAAAAGAGGTTTTAAATAGAACTTGGCATGTTTTACAAGAGACAGAGAGAGAAGAACTAGAGGAAGAAGCTGACATTATTGATGTATTGAAAGCTAATAAAACTAGAAAAGAACCATTTGTTGTAACACAAGATGAAGATGGAGTATTTGTTGTTGACGGATCAATTGTTGATGGTGTACTAGCTAAATATATCATAACTCATGATGATGAATCAGTTGTTACATTCTTACATATGCTTAGAAACTTAGGACTAGAAGACGCTTTAAAAGATGCTGGTGTTGAAGATGGAGATACAGTAAGAATTGCTGATACAGAATTTGATTTCGTTGAGTAATGAAGAATTATTTATTAAGCTGAGCCATTAGGTTCAGCTTTTTTATCTATTTAAAAATTTTAGAGGTGAAAAATTGAAAGGGATAGTTATAGCCGGACCTACAGGAGTAGGAAAAACAGAATTATCAATAAAATTAGCAAAAGCTTTAAATGCTGAAATTATCTCGGCAGATTCTGCACAAGTGTATGAAGAGATGAACATAGGAACAGCTAAAATAGAAGAGGATGAGATGCAAGGGATTGTACATCATATGATTGATGTCGTTGAACCTATAAAAAAATATAGTGTTGGTGATTATCAGAGAAAAGTTGATGATATATTAAATTCTAATGAAGAAAAAAATGTTCTATTAGTAGGAGGAACTGGACTTTATATAGACTCAGTAGTAAGAGGATTATCTGCTTTACCAGAAAGTGATTTAGCTATAAGAGAGAAATTGATGAGCGAAGATGGAGATAAACTTTTTGAAATTTTAAAAGAAATTGATCCAGAAAGTGCTGAGAGTATTCATCCTAATAACAAAAGAAGAGTTGAAAGAGCAGTAGAAGTTTTCTATCAAACTGGAGAGAAGTTTTCGATTTTATCTAAAAAGAATATAAAAGGAAACAATTTTAAATTTTTAAAAGTTGCTTTAGAAAGAGATAGAGAGCATCTATATGATAGAATAAATTTAAGAGTAGAGATAATGATGCAAAATGGACTTTTAGAAGAAGTAAGATATCTTTATGAAAAATATGGAGATGTATTAAAAAAAATAAATATAATAGGTTATTCAGAGTTAATTTCATATATAAATCAAGAGTTAACTTTAGAAGATGCTAAAGAGTTAATAAAGAAAAATTCAAGAAATTATGCTAAAAGACAATTTACATGGTTTAAAAATGATCATGAGTATATTTGGTACGATTTAGATAAAATGACCCAAGATGAAATTTTTTCAGATATTTTACAAAGGTTTAATGCCTTATAAAGGTTTAATTACTCTACTATTTCATAAAATTACCGAAAATAATAGTCTTGATAAAAAAGTATTCGTATGGTATTATTGTACAGAAAAGCTTTAAAAGGAAGTGTTGGATGATAAAGAAGATTTATGTTATATTTTTAATGATTTTGACTGCTTCTTGTTCAAATTTAGATAAAGGATATAATGAAAATTTATCAAATATTGACGAAAAGTTGGTATCTAAATTAGAGCTTATTCAAAAAGATTTACAGGTGAACAGTGTGACAAGATTAAAAGAAAGCTTAGATGTCTCATTTAGTGAGAGATATGCTATAAATAAACTTTCAGAATATGACTTGTCTAAAGTAAAGTTCTACTTTACAAAACCGCAAATTTCTAGAAATTTAGGAGAAAATACTATAGGAATTAGATTTGGTGAAGAAGTTCTTTATTTTAATGTAGAGTATAAATATTTAAATGGTGATTGGAAAATAACCAAATTTACAGAGAGAAGGTGAAAAAATGCAGAATGAAATAAAGCTGTATGTTCCATCCTCTTTAAAAAATCTTTCTATCATTAGGGCAATGACTAAAACATATTTAGAACATCAAAAAGTTGAACAAAAAGATATTATGAAGATTTTATCGATTGTTGATGAACTAGCAACAAATGTTATAGAGCATGGTTATGAATATAAATCTGGTGATATAATTATAGAGCTTCAAAAAAACAATGACATTATTCATTTAGTAGTTGAAGATAATGGTGTTGGATTTGATGAATCTAAGATTAGTAAAGATGAAGGCGGAATGGGACTTTTTTTAGCAAAAGCTATGGCAGATAATTTTAAAGTTGAAAAGAAGATTAATGGAACAAAAATAAAAGTTGAAAAGAGAGTTAAGGAGGAAATTTAACATGACTACAAATTTTGAAATAATTGAAAAAACAGTGGATGACATAAGAATAATCAAGGTATGTGGAGAATTAGACGCATTAGTAGCGCCAAAATTAAAAGAAAGAATAGCAAAACAAATAGAGCTTGATATAAATAAATTTGTGATAGATTTTGGAGATTTAGTTCACATAAATAGTTTAGCTATGGGTATATTAAGAGGAAAGTTAAGAGTTGTAAGAGATTTAGGTGGAGATATAAAGTTAGTTGGATTAAACGATCATATAAGAACTATATTTGAAATGATTGGATTAGATGAATTATTTGATATTTATGCAACAGAAGAGGAAGCAATAGCTAGTTTTAGATAATATTTACAAAAAGGAGAGACTATGAACTTAATGTTAGGAGTTGGATTAGCTATAGTTGGGTTTGCGATAATATTTAGTATTATGTATAAAAAATCTACTATAGATAAGAAGATAGAGGAGCTTAATAACTTAGAAGATGAAAAGTTAAAAGCTAAAATAAAAGCTAAAGAGATATTAGAAAGAGCAGAAAAAGAATCTTTAGCAAAGAGTAAAGAGATAGAGATAAAGGCGAAAGAAACAGTTTACCAAATGAAAGAGGAAGCTGAAAAAGAGATAAAAATAGCAAAAAATGAGTTGTTACAAAAAGAGGGAAGATTAGCTAAAAAAGAGGAAACTTTAGAGTCTAAAATTGAAAAAGTTGAAAGTAGAGCTGTAGAGTTAGAAGAGATTAATCAAAACTTAGAAAATAAGAAAACTGAAATAGAAGACTTAAAAAAGGTTCAAGAAGAAACTTTAGAAAGAATTTCAGAAATGACAAGAAACGAAGCTAAAGAGATGTTAATTTCTAAATTAAAAGATGATTTAGTTCATGAAACTGCTTTAGCAATAAGAGAATATGAGAATAAACTAGAAGATGAGAAAGATAGATTATCAAAAAGAATTCTATCAACAGCAATAGGAAAGGCTTCTTCAGAATTTGTTGCAGATGCTACTGTATCAGTTGTAAATCTACCGAATGATGAAATGAAAGGTAGAATTATAGGTAGAGAAGGAAGAAACATAAGAACAATAGAAGCTTTAACAGGTGTGGATATAATAATAGATGATACTCCAGAAGCTGTTGTTTTATCAAGTTTTGATGGTGTAAAAAGAGAAGTTGCTAGAAGAGCAATTGAAAAACTTATAAATGATGGAAGAATTCATCCAGGTAAGATAGAAGAAGTTGTTAATAAATCTAGAAAAGAAATTGATAAAGATATTATAGAAGCTGGAGAACAGGCTCTTTTAGAGTTAGGAATTCCAGGAATGCATATGGAAATAATTAAAACATTAGGTAAGTTAAAATATAGAACAAGCTATGGTCAAAATGTTTTAACTCACTCGATAGAGGTAGCTAAATTAGCTGCAAATCTAGCAGCTGAGTTAGGTGCAGATACTAAGTTAGCGAAAAGAGCTGGACTTTTACATGATGTAGGAAAAGTTTTAGATCACGATATAGAAGCATCTCATGCAATAATTGGAGGAGAGTTCTTGAAAAAGTTTGGTGAAAAACCAGCAGTTATAAACGCTGTTATGGCTCATCATAACGAAGTTGAATTTGAAAGTGTAGAGGCTATTTTAGTTCAAGCATCAGATGCAATATCAGCTTCAAGACCAGGAGCAAGAAGAGAAACGTTATCAACATATCTAAAAAGATTAGAAGGATTAGAAGA
This sequence comes from Cetobacterium somerae ATCC BAA-474, assembly GCF_000479045.1. NCBI lineage: Bacteria > Fusobacteriati > Fusobacteriota > Fusobacteriia > Fusobacteriales > Fusobacteriaceae > Cetobacterium > Cetobacterium somerae. Next base: position 47,190 of record NZ_KI518165.1, on the reverse strand, counting down.
GATAGCAACTTCATTTGATGGAGTAGAATCTTCTTATGCAATTCAAGCTGGTAGAGAGATAAGAATTATAATAAATCCAGAAATTGTATCAGACGATGCAGCTACAAAAATGGCTAGAGACATAGCTAAAAGAATAGAGGAAACTATGCAGTATCCAGGACAAATAAAAGTAACAATATTAAGAGAAACTAGAGCTGTAGAGTACGCTAAGTAAAATAAAAAAAGGAGAAAAACAATGTTTTTCTCCTTTTTTATTATGCCTTTATAGGATTAAACCTAGACTGGTAATCCTTTAATGAATCAAATGCAAATTTTGATAGAGGGAATACACCAGATAAATTAATAATAGTCATAAGAGCTAAACCAAGATCAGCAAGATTCCACATAAAGAAATTTTGTTGTATTCCTCCTATAAAGATCATTGAAAGAGCAAAGATTTTAAAAAGTATTTGTCCAAACTCTTTGTCAGTTAAGAACTTAATATTAACTTTTCCATAGAAGCAGATTCCTAAAAGAGTAGAGAAACAGAAAAGAAAAAGTATTATAGCTACAAATATTTCACCGAAAGTTGAACCCAGATGGTAATTGAATGATTTTTGTAATAACTCCATACCGTTTAATCCATCTATAACAGAGGCTTTAGTAAGTAGCATAACTAAAGCTGTAGCTGTACAGATTATAAAAGTATCTACAAAAACCCCTAAGCTTTGAATTAGTCCTTGCTGAACTGGATGAGAAACTGTAGCACTAGCCGCTGCACAAGGAGCACTACCTGTTCCAGCTTCATTAGAAAATAGTCCTCTTTTAACTCCTTGCATAATAATAGCTCCAATAGTTCCTCCAACTCCTTGTCTAATTCCAAAAGCTTCTGAGAATATTTGAGAAAAAACTTGAGGTAAAAGAGCGAAGTTTTTAATGATTATAAAAAAGACAATAACAAGGTACATTACAGCCATAATAGGAACTACTTTATCTAAAACTTTAGCTGTTTTATCTGTTTTTCCAAAGATTACAATAGCTGCTAATAGTGTTAAAAGAGCAGAAATAACCATTGGGCTAATATTAAAAGCTACATTAAATGATTCGGTAACAGAGTTTGAAACAACTTGTAAAACTCCTGCCCAACAAATAATACCAGTTATCACAAAAGCAACACCCCAACTTTTTTTACCAAGACCATTTTTTAAAAAAAAGCAAGGACCGCCATAAAAATGACCAGTTTTATCTTTTTCTCTAAATATCATAGCTAAAGTAGTTTCTACAAATGCTGTAGCAGAACCTAAAAACGCAACAACCCACATCCAGAAAATTGAACCTGCACCACCAATAGAAATTGCACTAACAACACCAGCTAAATTACCAGCTCCAACTCTAGTTGCAGTACTTATACAAAAGGCTTGAAAAGGTGAAAGATTTTCAGAATCACTATTTGATTTATCCGTTAAAAGCTTAACCATATGCTTTAAAAAACGAAGTTGAACAAAATTAGTTTTTACTGTAAAGAAAACACCTGAAAAAATAAGTAAAACAACTAATATATTTTTCCCCCAAAGAATTGAATTTAAAAAATTAACGATACTTTCTAAAATAAACATAATAAACTCCTCCTAAAAATTTTTTAAAAAACAAAAAAGCCTGTGGATTTTATCCACAGGCTGTAATTTACCAGTTCTATGTAACAAATCCACTCACTACTATTAAAGTAACGCAAAATGGATTCGTATTTTTTCATGAAACAAAAATACCAATCCTAGGTTAAATAATAGTAGTAATATGCATTTGTATTAAAAACTATTTTTTGTTTCATTACTTTCCTCCTCATAATTATTTGAAGTATTATAACACAAATAAAAAATAATACAAGAAAAAAATCAAGGTTAGTGATTTTTTTAGAAGTAAAAGCCCAAAAAATGTATTGGATATATAGGTATAAAATGGTATAATAAATAATAATTTATAAAACTGATAAGGAATTGAAAAGGTGAGAAGATGTTAGTAAAAGCGTTACTTTTAATTGTTATTGGATCGATGATTGGATGGGTTACAAACTATATTGCAATAAAGATGTTATTTAGACCATATAAAGAGATAAACTTAGGGTTTTTTAAAATCCAAGGTTTAATTCCTAAAAGAAGACATGAAATAGGAATAACTTTAGCAGATACAATTCAAAATGAACTAATATCATTAGATGATATAACAAAAAAATTAGAAAATGCAAATTTAGATGTTGAAATGGAAAGAGTAATTGACAGTATATTAGAAAAAAAGTTAGCATCAGAGATAACAACGAGATTTCCAATGATAGCTATGTTTTTAAATGAATCAGCTTTAAATAAAATAAAAGATGCTATAAAAGGGTCGATAATGGAAAATAAAGATCAAATAATTGGAATGTTATTTGAAACTTTAGAAAAAAATGTTGATTTTAAAGAGATTATAGTTGAAAAAGTAGATGGATTTTCTTTGGAAGAGCTAGAGAGAATAACTTTTTCTTTAGCAAAGAAAGAGTTGAAACATATAGAAATAATTGGAGCTATTTTAGGTGGACTTATTGGAGTTGTACAATTTGTAATAACAGTTTTTATTTAAGGAGAAAAAATGGATAGGATAGTTTCTAATGAAGAGTTGGAATTTGAAGGAGAAGTTCAAAAAAATCTTAGACCAAAAAGATTAGCTGAATATATCGGTCAAGAATCATTAAAAGAAAAAATGAGTATTTTTATAGAAGCTGCAAAAAAAAGAGGTGGTTGCATAGATCATATTCTTTTATATGGACCACCTGGGTTAGGAAAAACAACTTTAGCAGGAGTAATAGCTACAGAGATGGGAGTTAACTTAAAAATAACTTCAGGACCAATATTAGATAAAGCTGGAGATTTAGCAGCTATTTTAACATCATTAGAAGAGAATGATATATTATTTATTGATGAAATTCATAGATTGAATACGTCGGTAGAGGAGATTTTATATCCAGCTATGGAAGATGGAGAGTTAGATATTATTATTGGAAAAGGACCTTCAGCGAGATCAATAAGAATAGAATTACCACCATTTACTTTAATTGGAGCTACAACTAGAGCGGGTCTTTTGAGTTCTCCTTTAAGAGATAGATTTGGAGTAGTTCATAGAATGGACTATTATAAAGAAAATGAACTTGAAGGAATAGTAAAAAGAGGTGGCGCTATTTTAGGTGTCAAAGTTGAAGAAGAGGGAGCAAAAGAGATTGCTTTGAGAAGTAGAGGAACTCCGAGAATTGCAAATAGATTATTAAAAAGAGTTAGAGATTATTGTGAAATAAAAGGAAATGGAGTAGTTGATTTAAATAGCGCTATAAAAGCACTAAATATTTTAGGCGTAGATAAACAAGGTTTAGATGAATTAGATAGAGATATTATAAAAGCTATAATAGAAAATTATGGTGGTGGTCCAGTAGGTGTTGAAACTTTAGCCTTGATGTTGGGAGAAGATAGAAGAACAATAGAAGAGGTATATGAACCCTATTTAGTTAAAATTGGTTATATTAAAAGAACTAGTCGTGGTAGAATGGTTACAGAAAAGGCTTATAATCATTTTGAGATAAAGGAGTAAGAGGATGAAAATAAGTACAAAAGTTAGATATGGTGTAAAAGCATTAGTATATATAGCTGAAGCTTCTCAAAAGGGAAACTTAGCTCGAATAAAAGAGATATCAGAATCAGAGGATATTTCAGTTCAGTATTTAGAGCAAATTTTATTTAAATTAAAAAATGAAAATATAATTCAAGGAAAAAGAGGACCGAATGGAGGTTATAAACTTTCAATGGAACCTGAAGATATAACATTACATGAATTGTATAAAATATTAGATGATGAAGTTAAAGTTATTGATTGTAATGAGAATAATAAAAGCAAAAATTGTTCTTGTGTTGATGACGAGTGCTCAACGACTTGTATATGGAGTAAATTAGATATAGCTATGACTAAAATTTTAGAAGGAACAACTTTAGCAGAGCTAATAAAAAATAAGGATATGATATAGGAGTTTATAATGATAAGTGTTATAATATCTAAAGACAATATAGCAAATGAAATAATAGAAATAGTGGACAAAAATGACATAAACCATTTGAAAAATGCTTTTAGAATAAAGCCAGGAGAGATAATAAGAGCTGTAGATGGAGAATATGAGTATATTTGTGAAGTTTTAAATATAGAGAAAAAGATAATAGAAGCTAAAATTTTAGAAAGAAATGAAGATAGATTTTCTTCTGAAGTTTATATAGAAGCTGCTATAGGAATTTTAAAAAATGATAAAATGGATTTAACAATTCAAAAATTGACAGAGATTGGGGTAAGTAAAATAACACCACTATTAACAAAAAGAGGTGTGGCTAAAATTACTGAGAAAAAAGATAAATGGGATCTAATAGTAAAAGAAGCAACAAAGCAGTGCCAAGCTGTTAAATTAGTAGAAATTGGAGAACCGAAAAAATTATTAGAACTAAATTATAAAGAGTATGATTTAATGTTTGTTCCATATGAATGTGAAGATAAAAACTCACTAAGAAATATTTTAAATAAAGTTGAAAATAAACCTAAGAAAGTTTTATATATAATTGGTCCAGAGGGGGGATTTGATAAAGAGGAGATTGAGTTCTTAACAGAGAAAGGTGTTATGCCTGTATCTTTGGGGAAGAGAATATTAAGAGCTGAAACTGCCTCAATTATAGTAGGAGGAATATTAGTAAATGAATTTTAATAATAAAAAAGTAGCTTTCTATACATTAGGGTGTAAAGTTAATCAATATGAAAGTGAAAGTATAAAGAATCAATTAATAAAAATAGGATACGAAGAGGAAAATTTTGAAAATAAATCAGATATTTATATTGTTAACTCATGTACAGTAACAAGTATAGCTGATAAAAAAACAAGAAATGTGTTAAGAAGAGCTAAAAAAATGAATCCTGAATCAATTGTTATTGTTACAGGTTGTTATGCTCAGACAAATTCAAAAGAATTACTAGAGATTGAAGAGATTGATTTTGTTGTTGGAAATAGTAATAAAAGTGGTCTAGTAGATTTTATTCAAGATATTGAAAATAAAAAATCAAAAGTATTAACAGAGAATATTTTTGAAGAGAGAACGTACGAAGAGTATGAGTTTGCTACTTTAAGAGAGATGTCAAGAGCGTATATAAAAATACAAGATGGATGTAATAATTTCTGTTCATATTGTAAGATACCATTTGGTAGAGGAAAAAGTAGATCTCGTTCTTTAGAAAGTATCTGTAAAGAGATAGAAGTATTAACAAAAGAAGGATTTAAAGAGTTTATTATCATTGGAATAAATTTAGGTGCTTATGGTGAAGATTTAGACTCTGATATTAATTTAGAAACACTTTTAGAAACAGTAGTTAAGCTAGAAGGAGTTGAAAGAGTTAGAATAGGTTCTATGTATCCAGATAAGATATCAGATAGATTTATAGAGATTATGAGAGAGAACAGTAATAAGTTAATGCCACATTTACATATATCATTACAATCTTGTGATAATACAGTTTTAGAAAGAATGAGAAGAAATTATGGTGCAGAACTTATCCAAGAAAGATTATTGAAGCTTAGAGAAAATGTTGAAAATATGGAATATACAGCAGATGTTATTGTGGGATTCCCAGGAGAAACAGATGAGATGTTTAATAATACATATGAAGTAATAAAAAGTATAGGATTCTCAGATTTACATGTTTTCCAATATTCAGACAGAGAGAAAACTTTAGCAAATACATTTACAGATAAAATTGATGGAAATGTAAAAAAGAAAAGAGCTGAAGTTTTAGAAACTCTAAGAAAAGAGATGGGAAAAGAAAGAAGAGAAAAATATATAGGAAAAGAACTAGAGGTTTTAGTTGAAGAGATAAAAGAAGACGGATGCTCATATGGATATAGTCAAAACTATTTAAGAGTAAAAACTTTAGAAGCAACAGCTGGTGTTAATGAATTAGTAAAAGTAGAAATTTCAAATTTAGAAAAGGAGTTACTAATTGGAAATGAGAAAGGAAAAAGGGTTTAGTAGACAAAAGAAAACAACAAGAAAAGCAGGAAAAGCTCTAGGAGGCTTACTATTAGCAATAATAGTGATAGGTATATTAGGTGTATTTTTAACATATAATTTAAATAAAACTAATAAAAATTTAGAGAATTGGGAAAGATATGCAATAATAGGTAAAAATAACATTATTGTAGTATACGAAGATAAACTAGCAGTGAAAATACCCTTTGATGTTCAAGTAGATAAGGAAACAACAATAAAAAAATTAGTGGATTCTAAAAACTATAAAATGGTGATAGACTCAATAAATAATTTTTTACCTGAAAAAGTTCAAAACTATAAAGTTATAAAATATAGTGAGATAGCTTTAAATGTAAAAAATGCAAGAAATATCCCTGAAATGGTAATAGATGATAAAAAATATATTTTAACATCAGGAACACAATCTTTATTTGCTGATTTATATGGTGGAGAATTAAAAGGTTCAACAAATTTAGTTGTAGATATATTAAACGCAAATGGAGTAGGTGGTTATGCTAGAAAGACTGGAGAAAATTTAAAAAATAAATTAGCTTTAACTTATACAGCAGCTAACTACGAAAAAAATACAAACTATAGTTTGATTAAAATCAATGAAATTAGTAAAGAGAATATTGAAAATATATTAGCTAATGTAAATGAAAAATATTTTAAGATAAAAGAAGATAGTGATATTCCGACATTAGCGAGTGTTGTATTAATACTTGGAAAAGAAAAAGACATTGACTTTAAAATTGAAATTAAAGGAACAACGGCAGAAGCTAAATCAGCTTTAAAAGAGTTAGAAAGTTCTGGATATAAAAATGTCACTTTAAAAGAGGATTCTAAAAAATTAGATAAATCTGTGATAGAGTATAATAGTGAAGATTACTATACAGCATTAAAAATTGCAAAAAAATTAAATATAAGTAATATGTTAGAAAACAATAGTTTAAGTAACAAGATAAATATTTTAATAGATTAGAATTAAAAGGAGTGGAAATGCTAGATTTTATCTCAATTTTATTTATTTTTATATTGGATAACATTCCTCAAACAACATCAAAAGGATTTTTAATAATGCCGTACTTGGCTTATTTATCTTATAGAAAAGATAAAAAAATAGCATTTTTATTTCCGTTATTAGCAGTTATATTAGCTCTTCATTCGAGAGAACCTGCGTTTGCTTTTTTGTTCGTTGGGATAAATATTATTTTTTATCACCTATATTTTATAAACTTTGATTATAATATTGGAAATCTTTATATACTTTCACTTTTGCAAATAGTGGCATGGAAAATTTTCGTGAAAAGTCCATTTGTAATAGTAAATGTGTTATTTCTTTCAGTATTTTATTTTATAATTAATTTATTATATATGAGGAGAGCAACTAAGTGAAAAAAGATCTTGGAATAAAGTTAGGAAAAAGTTTCGAATTTAGAGGGGAAATATATAAAGTATTTATTTTTCTAGTATTTGTATTACTAGGAAGTAGAATGGCATATTTACAAATTTTACAAAAAGATAAGTATAATTATTTAGCTCAAAAAAATAGAGTTAAATTAAGAAAAATTGATGCAGAAAGAGGAAATATATATGATTCTAATGGTGAATTAGTTGTTACTAATACACTGGGGTATAGATTGGTATATTTGAACCAAAGAGTTGTAACTAATGAACAATTAAAAGAGATGAGTGAAGCAACTGGATATAGTGAAGATTATTTACAAAAAAGGATAAAGTACGGAGAAATTGTACCTTATACTAAAGAAAATATTCTGGTAGAAGATTTAGATTTGGATTTAGCTCATAAATTAATGGAAAAAATTGGAGATTATTCATATTTGGAAGTTCAAAGCTATTCTAAAAGAAAATATATACATGATTCATTAGCAGCACATACAATTGGGTATGTAAAAAAGATAACAGAAAAAGAGTATGAAAATTTGAAAGAGGATGGATATTCTCCAAGAGATATTGTTGGAAAAACTGGAATTGAAAAAATTTATGATTCTCAAATGAAAGGGAAACCTGGATATGATTATATTGAGGTTAATGCTTTGAATAAAGCTCAAAAAATTGAAAAAAGTAAAGATCCAACTCCAGGATATAACCTACATTTATCTTTAGATATGAGATTACAAAAGTATATGGAAGAAGTTTTCCAAGAGGAGAATCTATCAGGAGCTTTAGTAGCAATAGAGGCTCAAACAGGAAAAGTATTAACATTAGTAAGTTATCCAACATATTCACTGACTACGTTTAGTTCTAAAATTTCTCAAGAGGATTGGGACCAAATAACAAATGACCCAAGAAAGCCATTAACAAATAAAAGTATATCAGGAGAATATCCACCAGGTTCAGTATTTAAGCCATTTTCAGCATTTGCATTTTTTAATAATGGTTTAGATCCTAAAACAAAAATATTTGACAATGGTGTTTATAGCATTGGAAAATGGAGTTGGAGAGCTTGGAAAAAGGGTGGACATGGAACGGTTGATTTTGAAAAATCTATAGTAGAATCTGTAAATCCATATTATTACAAATATGCTGACCAATTTGGGCATGAACCAATTATAGATGTAGCTGGAAATTTCGGTTATGGTAAACTATCTAAAATAGATGTTTTTGGAGAGAGAGCAGGAATATTACCAAGTGAAAAATGGAAAAAGAAAAGATTTAAACAAGGTTGGTTTAAAGGAGATACAATAATCTTGTCAATAGGACAAGGGTATCTTTTAGCTACACCTATGCAAGTTGCAGTATCCTATATGGGACTTGCAAATAGAGGAAAAGCTTATGTACCCCATGTTGTAGACTATATGGAAAACGGTAGTGAAAAAGTAGAGATAAAGCCAGAGGTTTTGTATGAAACAAATTATCCAAGTTGGTATTATGATGTTTTAAATAAAGCATTAATAAATACTGTTGAAAAGGATAACGGAACAACAAAAGCATTAAGAACCCCTGGATTGGTTATAGGAGCAAAAAGTGGATCATCTCAGAATTCAAGATTTGATGAAACTCATGCTCTTGTTGCAGGATATTTTCCAGCAGACAAGCAGCCTAAGATTGTATTTACAGTTCTATTAGAAGGAGCTGGAGGAGGAGGCCGTGTTGCTGGAGGAGTTGCTAAAAAATTTGTGGACAAATATTTGGAATATTACAATGAGGAGATGAAATGAATTTAGAAAATATTGTTGAAAAGGAGAAAGACGCAACAAAGAAAAAAACAAGACGAAGAAAATATTATAATAAACCAAAGCAAGGAGAAAAAGCTCCAAATACTGAGGTTTTAAATGAAACTAAAAAAAATAATGATGTAAAGACAGTTGAAGTTAAAACAACTCAACAACAAAGACCTCAAGCACCTAAAAAAAGAGTTCCAGCAAAAAAAGTTGAAGCTGAAGAAGAGGTTAAAAAACCAATTTTAAAAACTGAAAAAGAGGAAAAAATGTATGTTATTCCTTTAGGTGGATTAGATGAAATTGGAAAAAATATGACTTTAGTTCAATATAGAGATGAAATTATTATTATTGATTCTGGAGTTACTTTCCCAGATGATGGATTATTAGGAATAGATTTAGTTATTCCAGATTTCAGCTATATCGAAAGTAACAAAGATAAAATAAAAGGGCTATTTATAACTCATGGTCATGAGGACCATATTGGATCTGTGCCTTATTTATATCAAAAAATAGATAAAAATGTACCTCTTCATGGAGGAAAGTTAACATTAGCATTAATAAAAGCTAAGTTTGAAAGTGGAGAAGTTTCAAAAGTACTTCCTAAAATGAGAGAGGTAAAAGGAAGAGATAAGATAAGAGTTGGAAAATATTTTGAGGTTGAATTTGTAGGCGTTACACACTCAATAGCAGATGCTTATGCAGTTGTTGTTACAACTCCAGCAGGAAGAGTAATGTATACAGGAGATTTTAAAATTGATTTAACACCAGTTGACGGAGACGGAGTGGATTTTTTAAGACTTGCGCAAATTGGTGAAGAGGGAGTAGATTTATTACTTTCAGATTCAACAAACTCAGAAATAGATGGATTTACTCCATCTGAAAGAAGTGTTGGAGAAGCTTTTAAAGTTGAATTTGCAAAAGCAAAAGGAAGAATTATAATAGCAGCATTTGCATCTCACGTTCATAGACTTCAACAGATTGTAAATATAGCTCATGAACATGGAAGAAAAATTGCAATAGATGGAAGAAGCTTAATTAAAGTTTTTGATATAGCGGCAACTTTAGGATATTTAAAGCTTCCTGAAAATATTATGATAAACTTATCAGATGTTGATAAAATGAGAGATAATAAAGTTGTTATTCTGTGTACAGGAACTCAAGGTGAGCCAATGGCAGCGTTATCAAGAATAGCCAAAAATATGCATAAACATACAAAAGTAAAAGAGGGAGATACTGTTATAATTTCAGCAACTCCAATTCCAGGAAATGAGAGAGCTGTTTCAAATAACATAAATAGTCTTTTAAAATATGAAGCAGAAGTTGTATTTAAAAAAATAGCTGGAATACATGTTTCAGGGCATGCAAGTAAAGAAGAGCAAAAGCTAATGTTAAATTTAATAAAACCTAAACATTTTATGCCTGTTCATGGAGAGTTTAAAATGTTAAAAGCTCATAAAGAAACAGCAATAGAGACTGGAATTCCTAAAAGTAATATAGTAATAGCTACTAACGGAAGCAAAGTAGAAGTAACAAAAACTAGTGCGAAGATAAAAGGAAAAGTTAATGCAGGAGCTACATTGGTTGATGGTCTTGGTGTTGGAGATATTGGACATATAGTTCTAAAAGATAGACAACAGTTATCACAAGATGGAGTAGTAATTGTAGTATTTGCTTTAGATAAGGAAACAGGAAAAGTATTAAGTGGTCCTGATATTGTTACTAGAGGATTTGTATACTCAAGAGATTCTGATGAAATATTAAATGAAGCTAATGAACAGATAAAAGTAAAATTAAAAGAGTTTGAAAATAGTGCAATAAAAGATTGGACAGTAATAAAGAATAGCGTTAGAGATGTAGCAGGAAAGTTCTTCTACAATAGAATTAAAAGAACACCAGTTATTCTACCAATAATTATGGATGTATAATAAAAAATATAATTAAAGATAAAGAGGAGATAAAATGAGTTTAACAAGCAAAAAAAGAGCGTTTTTAAGAAAGAGAGCTCACAATTTAGAGCCAATATTTAGAATAGGAAAAGAGGGATTCTCTGAAACATTAGCACAAGGAGTTTTAGAGGCATTAATTCCAAGAGAACTTATTAAAGTAAAAATACTTCAAAATTCAGAAGCGGATAAAAATGAAGTAGCTTACCAAATAGCTGAAATGATAGAGGCAGAAGTTGTAGGAATAATTGGAAGAACTATAATATTCTACAAAGAAAATCAAGATAAACCAACAATATCACTAGAATTAAAAGCAGTTAAATAAAAAATTAAAAGAGAGTGGGGAAACTATGGAAAAAGGAATAATTTTAGGAAATAGAATTCTAGATGTAGTATTTATAGCTTGGTTTATAGCCCAGTTTTATAAAGTTATAACTACAATATTTATTGATAGAAAACTAAATATGAAAAGAATTTTTGAAACTGGAGGAATGCCAAGTTCCCACTCTTCAACTATGGCATCATTAAGTACAGCTATAGGATTAGCTCATGGAACCCAAAGTACAATATTTGCTATTTCATTTGTTTTAGCTGGAGTAGTGATGTATGATGCTGCTGGAATTAGAAGAGCAGCAGGAAAACATGCAGGGCTTTTAAATACTTTACTGGATAGATTTGCAGCAAAAGTTGGAGAGAAACTGCATGATGAAAAATTAAAAGAGCTTTTAGGACACAGTCCATTAGAAGTATTAGTAGGGGCTATATTAGGAGTGGTTGTAGCTTTTGTGTTTAAAGGTTATATTCAAGCTTAAGGATGGAAAAAGATGAGGGTAGATAAGGAATATATTAATAAGTTACAAAAGGAAAGCCAGGAAATTAGAGATACTCTTGTAGAGATTACAAGTAAAAACGGTGGGCATTTAGCACCAAATTTAGGGGTAGTTGAATTAACTCAGTCAATAGTTGAAGTTTTTGACTTACCAAAAGATAAACTATTATTTGATGTTGGACATCAATCATATGTTTATAAATTATTAACAGGAAGAAAAGATAAATTTAAAACATTACGAACAAAAGGTGGAATAGGACCTTTTTCAGATCCAAAAGAAAGTAATTTTGATTTTTTCATAGCAGGACATGCTGGGAGTGCTCTTTCTGCAGGAGCAGGAATAGCTAAAGCAAATCCCGAAGATAAAGTTATTGTAGTTATAGGTGATGCATCAATAGCGAATGGTCATTCTTTAGAAGCGTTAAATAATATTGGAGAAAATCTTAAAAATTTAATAGTTATATTGAATGATAATGAAATGTCTATAGGAAAAAATGTAGGTTCATTATCTAAATTTTTTGGAAAACTAATGATTAGTAATGCATACATGAACATAAGAAAAGATGTAAGAAGTGTCATAAGTAAAGGAAAAGTTGGAAATCAAGTCAAAAGTGTATTAGAAAGAATAGAGCACTCTGTAAAACAGTTTTTTTTACCTTCAAGCATATCAGAAGTTTTAGGATATCAATTTTTAGGCGTAATAGATGGCCATAATTTAGAGGAATTAATAAAAACTTTAACTGTAGCTAAAGAGATGGAAGGACCTGTTTTTATACATGTAAAAACAGAAAAAGGAAAGGGCTATCAATTGGCAGAGGAAAATAAAGAGAAATTTCATGGGATATCTCCATTTAATCCAGAAACTGGTGAGGTTGAATCAGGAGGACGAACATATTCTAATATTTTTGGATCAAAATTAGTTGAATTAGCAGAGAGTGATAAAAGTATATATGCTATTTCAGCAGCAATGGTAAAAGGAACAGGATTAGGTGATTTTCAAAATAGATTTGAAGATAGATGCATAGATGTAGGTATAGCTGAAGGACATGGAGTAACATTTTCAGCAGGACTAGCAATATCAAATAAAAAACCTTATGTAGCAATATACTCAACATTTTTCCAAAGAGCTTTAGATCAATTAATACACGATGTAGGATTACAAAATTTACCAGTTAGGTTTATAGTAGATAGAGCTGGAATAGTTGGAGAAGATGGGAAAACACATCAAGGTATACACGACATAAATATGTTTTTAAGTATGCCTAACTATAGAGTACTTGCTCCAACAACAGGAACAGAATTAGAAGAGATGCTTGAATTTTCAAAGGATTTTAAAGATGGGCCTCTAGCTATTAGGTTTCCAAGAGGAAAGGCATTTGAATTAGAAGGTACTTTAAAAAATAAATTTGAATTGGGTATATGGAAAGAAGTTAGAAAAGGAAAGAAAAATCTTTATTTAGTAACCGGTGCAATGTTAAAAGAGATAGTTGATATAGAAGCAGAACTTTTAAGAAAAGGATTAGATGGAACAATAGTAAATTGTTCATCTATAAGACCTTTAGATGAAAACTTCATTCTTAATGAATTTTCAAAATATGAAAATATATTCACATTTGAAGATGGTTATGAAAGAGGTGGATTCGGTAATGAAGTAGTGAGATTTTTAAATGAGAAAAAAATGAAAATTAATATAAATATAATAGCTTTAGATAGCGTGGCAATACCTCATGGGTCAAGAAATGTACTGTTAGAGGATTATGGTCTAAGAGGTAAAAAACTAATAGAGAGAATTGAGGGTAGCATTAATGGCGAAAAATAGTAATGCACTGAAGTTTATAAAACTTCTATTAAACCATGAAATGGTTTTAGATTTAGATCATCATGATGATCAAGGTGTTAAAGTAACAACTCATACGTATGATGTACTAAAAATATCTTTTGAAGAAATCAGAAGAGATTATAGAGATTTAAAAGAAGCAAGAGAGAAAGTAGATTTTTTCTCAATAGTAGTTGGAGTAATAATTCATGATTTAAGTAAGGGTAGTATAAGAAAAGCTGACGAAAAACTTTCTCATTCTCAAATGATGATAAAGAAACCTGAATATATTATCAAAGAAGCTGAAAGAGTTTTATCAGAAATAGAAGAGGTTTTAAATTTAAAAATTGTAGATAAAATAAAGAAAAATATAACTCATATTGTAATATCACATCATGGTAAATGGGGAAAAATTCAACCTAATACAAAAGAAGCTCACATAGTTCACAGAGCTGATATGTATTCAGCAAAGTATCATAGAATAAATCCAATTGGTGCTGATAAAATTTTAAAACTTATGAGTGAAGGTGTTAACTTAGATGAGGTAGCTAAAAAATTTAATTGTACTACTGGAGTTATAAAGGATCGTTTAAAAAGAGCAAAACATGAACTTAGACTTAAAAATACAAAACAGCTATTAGGTTACTACAAAAGTAAAAAGAAAATCCCTATAGGAGATGACTTTTTTACAAAAAGAGTTAGAGAAACTGAGAAGTTAATAAAAGCTGTTGATAGATTAGGATTTGAAAATCTTATTTTAGAAAATCCACTACTAAATTATTTAGAGGATGATAAGATTTTTGAAAAGGAAGGAAATTAATGAAAGAAAGAGTAGATGTTCTACTAGTTGAAAAAGGATTTTATGAAACTAGAGAAAAAGCAAAAAGAGCAATTATGGCTGGGTTAGTTATAATAAATGAAAAAAAAATAGATAAACCTGGAACATCTATAAAAATAGATGAGGAACCTATAATAAGAGTTAAGGGTGATGCTTGTAAGTATGTAAGTCGTGGTGGCTTAAAACTTGAAAAAGCTATAAATGTTTTTAACTTAGATTTACAAGGAAAAAGAGTACTTGATGTAGGATCTTCAACAGGTGGATTTACAGATTGTTCATTACAAAATGGAGCGTCTTTTGTATATGCAGTTGACGTAGGAACAAATCAATTAGATTGGAAATTAAGAACTAATGATAAAGTAAAATCATTAGAAAATACTCATATTAAAGATTTAACATTGGCTGATTTAGGTAATGAAAAAGTAGATTATATTGTTATGGATGTATCATTTATATCTATTACAAAAGTAATAGAGCATTTAGTTAAATTTTTTAAAGATGATACAAAACTTATGGCATTAATAAAACCACAATTTGAAGTAGGAAAAGAAAATATTGAAAAAGGTGGAATAGTAAAAGATAGTAAGAAGCACATAATGGCAATAGAAATGGTTATAGAAGAAGCTAAAAAATCTGGTCTTAGATTAAAGGCACTAGATTTTTCACCAATAACAGGTACAAAAGGAAATGTTGAATATATTTCTATATTTGAAATAGGAGATGAAGAGTCGCATATCAACATAGAATCAGTTGTAAAGCTAGGAAAGAACTTGGGAGGAGCCATATGATAAAACTGTTAAGAAATACTGGAGTAGCACTACTTTTATCTGGAATTATGATTGTGAATACAGTTCCATCATATTCTGTAGATAATGGATTTATTGCAAATATAAAGGAATTAAAAGAGCTTTCTGATATTATGAATATCATAAAAGAAAATCATGTAGGAACTGAAAAAGATCCAACTAATACAACTCTTATGCAAGGAGCATTAAAGGGAATGATGGAGTCTTTAGATGATCCTCATTCAAATTATTTTACAAAAGAGGAATTAGAAAGTTTTAAAGAGGATATTGAAGGAAAATATGCAGGTGTAGGAATGGTTATTCAGAAAAAAGCAGATGAACCTTTAATTGTAGTTTCACCAATAGAAGATACACCAGCATATTTAGCTGGAATAAGAGCTAAAGATAAAATTATAGCAATAGATGGTGAAAGTACTTATAAATTAACAAGTGAACAAAGTGTTAAAAAGTTAAAAGGAGAACCAGGAACTTCAGTAAAACTTACAGTTTATAGAGAAGAGGCAAAAGAAACTAAAGATGTTGAATTAAAAAGATCAATTATTCAATTGAAGTATGTAAAAAGTAAAATGATTGGAAAAGATATTGGTTATTTAAGATTAACACAATTTGGTGAAGACGTATATAAAGATGTACGTAAAGATTTAGAAGGATTAATCAAAAAAGGTGCTAAAGGTATTATTCTTGATTTAAGAAGTAATCCAGGAGGATCTTTAGGACAAGCAGTAAAAATATCTTCTATGTTTATTCCAGAGGGAAAAATAGTTAGTACAAAGGGAAAAACAGGAGATGAAGAGATTGCATATAGAGAAGGGAAATATTTTGGTGATTTTCCTTTAATAGTTTTAATAAATGAAGGAAGTGCCTCAGCTTCTGAAATTGTTTCAGGAGCAATAAAAGATTATAAAAGAGGTATTTTAATAGGAGAAAAATCATTTGGAAAGGGAAGTGTTCAAACATTATTACCTTTACCAGATGGAGATGGAATAAAATTAACAATAGCTAAATACTATACTCCTAGTGGAGTATCTATTCACGGAAAAGGAATAGAGCCTGATATCTTAGTAGAAGAAAAAGATGATTTCCTATTCTTTAATGGTTTCGTTACAAATATAAATGAAGATGAAACAAAAGAGAATAGAAACGAGATTATAAAAGAGGTTAAGGGAGAAGAGGAAGCTAAAAAAATAATTTCAAAAGGAGATATTCAACTAGATAAAGCAGTTGAAGAGATGAATAAACTTTTGGAGAAAAAATAGGAAGAAATGAGGTAGAAAATGCTTTATATAGTAGCAACACCTATAGGAAATTTAGATGATATAACTTTAAGAGCTATAAAAACTTTTGAAGAGGTAGATTTTGTTTTTGCAGAAGATACAAGAGTAACAAAAAAGTTATTAAATCATTTAGGAATAGAAAAAATAGTTTATAGATATGATGAACACACAAAAATGCATCAGGTTTCCAATATAGCAAATATGCTAGAAAATGGAAATAAAATTGCACTAGTAACAGATGCTGGAACTCCTTGTATATCAGATCCTGGATTTGAAGTGGTTGATGAAGCTTTAAAAAGAGGGATAAAGGTTATACCAATTCCTGGACCGAGTGCAATGACGGCAGCAGCTTCAGTTGCAGGAATATCAACTAGAAGATTTTGTTTTGAGGGATTTTTACCTAAAAAAAAGGGAAGACAAACTCTTTTAAAATCTTTAGCAAACGAGGAAAGAACAATTGTTATATTTGAATCGCCTCATAGAATTGAAAAGACATTAAGAGATATAGAAACTTTTATTGGAATAAGAGAAGTAGTAATAGTAAGAGAAATAACAAAAATTTATGAAGAAATATTAAGAGGAACAACCACTGAATTAATAGAGAAACTTTCAAAAAATCCTGTAAAAGGAGAGATAGTTCTTTTAATAAAGGGTAATGAAAAATAGAGGTGAGAGATAATGTCAATGACAAAAATTAACTGGTATCCAGGGCATATGAAAAAAACGAAAGATTTAATTAAGGAAAATATGCCTTTGATAGATATTGTTCTTGAAGTTGTAGATGCAAGAATTCCTTTATCAAGTAAAAATCCTGATATAGCTGGTTTTGCAAAAAATAAAAAAAGAGTAATTGTAATAAATAAATCAGATTTAGTTACAAAAGAAGAGATTAATTTCTGGAAAAAGTTTTTTAAGGAAAATAATTTTGCAGATGAGGTATTAGAGCTATCAGCAGAAACTGGTTTTAATATGAAAACTCTTTACACAATTATAGAAAAAGTTTCTAAAGAAAAAAAAGAAAGATTATTAAAAAAAGGATTAAGAAAAGTTAATACGAGATTAATGGTAGCTGGAATACCAAACGTTGGAAAGTCGAGATTAATCAATAGAATAGTAGGGAAAAATAGTGCTGGAGTAGGAAATAAGCCTGGATTTACAAGAGGAAAGCAATGGATCAGAATTAAAGAGGGATTAGAATTGTTAGATACTCCTGGAATTTTATGGCCAAAATTTGAAAATCAAGAAGTAGGTTATAATTTAGCAATAACAGGTGCAATTAGAGATGAAATACTTCCGATAGATGAAGTTGCTTGTGTATTAATAGAAAAAATGTTAAAAATGGGAAAAAAAGATGTTTTAAAGGAAAAATATAAACTTTTAGATGAAGATTTTGATCAAGTTAGTGGTGCAATAATAGAATCGATAGCTCTTAGAATGAATATGTTACAAAAGGGTGGACATTTAAATGTTCAGCAAGCAACGTATACACTTTTAAGAGATTATAGAGCTTGTAAATTAGGTAAGTTTGGCTTGGATATGGATATCGCTGAAGAGATTAAAAACTTATATAAGTAGGAGAAAAAGATGAGTTGCAGATTAGATTTAGATTTGAATTTGGTTGAAGATATACTAGTTAATTTTTTAAAAGAAGAAGCTAATAAAGTTGGATTTTCTAAAGTTGTTTTAGGACTTTCAGGAGGAATAGATTCAGCATTAGTAGCATATTTAGCTGCAAAAGCTTTTGGACCAGAAAATGTTTTAGGTATACTTATGCCTTATAAAACTTCAAGTAAAGAAAGTGTTGATCATGCTAAGCTAGTTGTAGAGGATTTAGGGATAAGATCAAAATTAATAGAGATAACTCCAATGGTAGAACCATATTTTCAAATGAATCCAGATATGGATGGATTAAGAAAAGGGAATAGAATGGCAAGAGAAAGAATGTGTATTTTATTTGATTATTCTGCCAAAGAGAAAGCATTGGTTTTAGGAACATCTAATAAAACAGAGATGTTATTAGGATACAGTACACAATTTGGAGATGCTGCATCGGCTATTAATGCTATAGGAGACTTGTATAAAACTCAAGTGTGGGAATTATCAAAACATATGGGAGTACCACAACCATTAATAGATAAAAAACCCAGTGCTGACTTATGGGAAGGTCAAACTGACGAGAGTGAATTAGGGTTTTCTTACAAGCTAGCAGATGAGATTTTATTTTCTTTAATAGATGAAAGAGAAAAAAAAGATGAGATTATAAAAAAAGGTTATCCAGAAGATATTGTAAATAAAGTTATTTGGAAAATTAAGATGTCTCAATATAAAAGAAAACTTCCTTTAATAGCAAAGATATCTACAAGAACTATAGGAAGAGAGTTTAGATATCCTAGAGATTGGGGAGTATAAATAAAGGAGGGCTAGATTTGAGAGGGGAAGAGCAATTAAGAGAAGAGTTACAGGAATTTCAGAAAGAAAAAGAAAGAATTAGAAATATTGTAGGTCAAATAGGTGGATCAAACAGCAAACAAAACAAAATTATAAATACACTTTTAATAATAATAATAGCTGCACTATTAATCTTAGGTGGTGTTTTTAATAGAATAACTCCAACATTAGCAGTTCAAGTTGCTATTTTATTTGGTGTAATAAAATTGATATGGATGTTTTATGAATCACAAAGGGCTAGTCATTTTCAATTTTGGATTTTAAACTCTTTAGAGTTCAGGATAAATGAGATTTATAAAAAAGTTAAAAAGATGGAAAAAGAGTTAGAGAATTTAAAAAAACTAGAGGAGTTTAAAGAAGATGATAAATAATTTTAAAACTGCTGAAGAATTAATGAAAGCAAGATATAGTGCCTTTGAAAATGGAAATATAGAATTTATAGTAGAAACTCATCACCCAGAAACAAAAGGGGATATGGACATTGAAGAAACAAGAAAGTGGGCATTAAATTCGGAATGGTTAGGATTGGAGATAGTATCAACTGAAGCTGGAACTGAAGATGATTTAGAAGGAATCGTTGAATTTAAGGCTTTTTATAAAGAGAATGGACAAGAGGTAGTTCACCATGAAAAAAGTAAGTTTGTAAAGCTTAATAATGAATGGCTATATTATGGATGGCTACCACTTCAAGGAACTATCGTAAAAGATGAAAAGATTGGAAGAAATGATCCATGTACTTGTGGGTCTGGAAAAAAATATAAAAAATGTTGTGGAAAATAAAAAAATTTATTTAGGGAGAGTAGAGAATGAAAATTGCTATTATTGGTTATCCAGACTCAGTAAAAAAAATTTTAAAAACTCTAGAACCACAATATTCTCACATAAGATTTTTACCTTATGAAATAAAACAATTGAGGGATTCTGTAGAAAATTTAAAAGATTTAAAGGGGAGAGTAGATGGAGTATTTTCTACAGGAATAGGTGTTCATTCAGAAATAGTGAGCAAATTGGGGTTAAATGTACCAATGGTTTATTCAAATAGAGAAGCAGGAAGTATCTTAAAAGCTCTATGGGAAGTAAGAGAAAATTATCCAAACATAAATAACTTAAAAGTAGGTTTTGATATAGTTGAAAAAGACGTTTTATTAGATACTCTTGATGAATTTGGAATAACATTAGATAGAGTTGATGTTCAAGAATATGAAGAGGATAAAACTGAATTGGATTTCTTAGATGAACATATTAAAAATCTATCTAAAGGTGAAGTTCACTGTATATTGACAGCTTTTGGATATGTTTATGATTATTTTAAAAGTAAGAAAAAGCCTGTATATAGATTACAGTCAACAAAAAATGAGATTAGTAATCAAATGAAAGCACTTTTGAAAGATATAAAAATTAATGAAAATTTTAAAAATAGAATTGGAATAAAAATTGTAAAGATTATTAAAAAACATAAGAAAGATGAACTTGAAAATGATAGGGCTGTGTTTAAAGCAAATTTAAATGATATATTTTTAAAGTATTCTAAAAATATACATGGTAATTATCAAGAGTTTTCAGAAGATGAATATATATTTTTCACAACTCAAAAAATTCTAGAAACTAAAGAAAATGAAGTTAATTTTTTAAAATTAGTAAATGAAATATATATGTTAGGTGCTAAAGTAGCAGTGGGGATTGGATATGCAGAAAATATTCAAGGTGCTACAATAAATGCAAGAAAAGCATTGAATATAAGTTTAGTAAATGACAAAGGAGAGATTTTTCTTTTTTCAGATAATAAAATAAGAGGTCCTCTGTATAAAAAAACTAGGTTTGATTATTCAACTAAAATAAGTGAAAATTTTGAAAAAGAAGCAAAAAAAATTGGAATAACACCAAAGTATCTATCTAAAATAAGAGCATTACATGAAACTTTTGGTAAAAAAGAATTTACGAGTAAGGAACTTTCAGAAATTTTAGAAATAACTGAAAGAAGTGTAAATAGAATAATTAAACCAATTATAACAAGTGGCTATGCAGAGATAATAGAGTATGAAGTTTGTACAAGTGCAGGTCGACCAAGAAGAGTTGTAAGATTTAATTTTTAATAAAAAGAGATGAAATTTATTCATCTCTTTTTATATTTTTTGTATAATCTTACTTAACAGTTCTTAAATAGAACAATACAATTTGAAAAGAAATAAAAAATTCGAAAAAAACCTTGACATAATAGTAAAAAAATAGTATTATTTTTAATGTAAATTAAAGTCCTATTTGAGACAAGTGGGCGTATGTAAAAAATTATATTAAGGAAGAGTGAGCACTATGAACAAAAACACAATTAATGTATTTTTAGTTGTAACAATTATTTCGCTAGCTTGTGAAAAAGTTGGAAAAATTCAATTGGGAAAAGTAGCATTATTCCCGATGTTATTTGCTGTAGTTATTGGAATGATATTAACACCAGATTTATTAGGAAAAAAAATTCAGAAATTAAGAGAGATTATTGGAGAAAAAGAGATGAAAATAGCCAGTGACATGGTTATGTTAATTCTTTTAATGCTTGGAATAAAATTAGGAACATTTGTAGGACCTAATCTAGATAAAATTATTCAAGCTGGTCCAGCATTTTTAGCACAGGAATTTGGGCACGTGCTAGCACCAGTAGTGGCTGTTCCTTTAGCGCTTAAGTTAGGATTAACAAGAGAGGCTATAGGAGCTGGATCAAGTATAAGTAGAGAAGCTTCTCTAGGAGTAATTGGAGAAAAATATGGTATTTCATCTTTAGAAGGAAGTGGAGTACTTGGAGTTTATTTAGCTGGAACAATTGTAGGAACAATCTATTTTGGAGTATTAGGATCATTAGCTATATACACAGGGATTCACCCGTTAGCATTAGGAATGGCATGTGGAGTTGGAAGTGGAAGTATGATGACAGCAGCGGCTTCATCTTTAGCAGAAGTTGTAGGACCTCAATATGCAGATCAAGTTTTTGCTTATGCATCAACAAGTAATATGTTATCAGGATTGACAGGAGTAAATATTCTTGTATTTATATCACTACCATTTACAGAGTGGTATTATAAGAAATTATCTCCAAAGTTTTCAAAAAAGGAAGTGAAGCAAAATGCGTAGTTTAGATATGAAAAAATATGTATTATATTTTATATTAATGTCAATGACAGGAGTTATGGTTTTAGCAGGACAAGCTATTGGATTACAAAAACAATTTATAGGAGCTATTCCAGGAATGTTTTTAATAATTGTTTTAGCATTGGGATGCTTTGCTGTTAAGGATGCTTTTCCAAAATTTCCATTACCTGCATATGCATTGTCAACTATAGTTGGAATGATAGTAAGCATACCAGCATTATCAATATCTAAATTCTTTGCACCAGAGATAGGAACAGTTGAATTTATGCCATTGTGTACACCGTTACTTGCTTTTGCAGGAATTTCTGTAGGAGATAAAATTGAACAACTAAAGGCAATGTCTTGGAAAATAGTAATAATAGCATTAGTTGTATTTACAACAATTTTCTTTGCATGTGCTTTAATAGCTCAAGGGGTATTGAGATTACAAGGAGCAATTTAATTAATACTTAAATAGATTCAAGGAGAGAACTATGAATATAAATGAAATTAAAGAGAGAGTAATAAAAGCTATTGATGAAAATAGAGAGTTAATATTAAAAGCAGGACAAGCTATGTATGATAATCCTGAATTTGGGTATAAAGAGTTTAAAGGAACTGAAATTGTTTCAAACTACTTTAAAAATGAATTAGGACTAGATGTAGAAGAGGGAATTGCATACACAGGTTGTAGAGCAAGAGCAAATGAAAATGTAGAAGGACCTAAAGTTGCAATATTAGGTGAATTAGATGCAATATCATGTAGTGACCATTTAGATTCAAATGAATTAGGAGCAGTTCATGCTTGTGGACACCACATACAAATTGCAGGTATGTTAGGAGCAGCTACAGGATTAGTAAAATCAGGAATATTAAGTGAGCTTGGAGGAAAAGTAGATTTTATGGCTACTCCAGCAGAAGAGTTTGTTGAATTAGGATATAGAACTCAGTTAAGAGCTGATGGAAAAATAAAGTATTTTGGTGGAAAACAAGAGATGATATACAACGGAACATTTGATGATGTTGATATGGCAGTTATGTTCCATGCTTTAGATTTAGGTGATAAAAAAGTTTTAACGGGACCTGTAAGTAATGGATTTATAGGAAAAACTGTTAAATTTATAGGAAAAGAAGCTCATGCTGGTTCAGCACCACACGAAGGGATAAATGCTTTAAATGCAGCAATGTTAGGAATAAATAACGTACATGCTCAAAGAGAGACATTTAAAGATAGTGATAGAGTAAGGTTCCATCCGATTATAACAAAAGGTGGAGATATTGTAAATTCAGTTCCAGCTGATGTAAGAATGGAAGCTTATGTAAGAGCTAGAACAATTGAAGGTATGATTGATGCTAATAAAAAAGTAAATAGAGGTTTAACAGCAGGTGCTTATGCAGTTGGTGCTGAAATAGAAATAACTGAGATTCCAGGATATTTACCAATTTTAAAACATGATTCTATGGAAGATGTTTTAGAAGGAAACTTAGAGTATTTAGGGTTAAAAGATGATATGATTAAAGGTGGAGATTTTACAGGATCTTTTGATTTTGGAGATGTATCTCATATAATGCCTACTCTTCATCCAATGTTTGGTGGAATAAATGGAGCTCTTCATACAAGAGATTTCAAAACTGTAGATGATGAAATTGCAATATTAATGCCAGCAAAAGCTTTAGCATTAACAGTTGTTGACTTATTATTTGCTCAAGGAAAAAAAGCAAAAGAAATTTTAGATAACTTTAAACCAGTTATGACTAAGGAAGAGTATTTAACTTTTATGGAGTCAAATGATAAAGTTATAAAAGCTTAATAATAACTTATTTTTAATAATTTTCTCATAGAAAGAGGCTATTTAATAGCCTCTTTTTCTATTTACACAACAAATTTCATAACACTGTTGTGTAAAAAAATGGTGATTTCATAACAGTGATATATAATAAAAATCTTGAATTTATATGTATAGTGAGATATAATATAAAACATGTTTAAAAAATAACATAACATATAGGAGAAAAAATGGGAAGAAAACCTAATTTTACTAGAGAGGAAATTTTGAATAGTGCATTTGAAATTTTAAACAATGAGAGCTTAAAAGATGTAACAGCGAGAAATATAGCAAAAAAGCTGGGCGTATCTACAATAGCTATATATTCAGCTTTTAAATCAATGGATGAACTAAAAAATGAATTAGCTAAAAAAGCTAAAACAAAACTTTTTGAATATACAAAACGTGACTATACTGATTTATCAATTTTAAATATAGGGATAGGAATATGTCTTTTTGCAAAAGAAGAAAAAGCATTATTTAGAACAATTTTTTTAAGAGAAGGCTTACCTAGAGAATTTATGGATCAGATTATGGATGATTTTAGAAATTTAATATATAGTGGATTTAATAATAATAGAGAGTATAATCAATTTCCAGAAGATATAATAGAATGGGTTATAAAAAAAGGATGGTATTTTTCTCATGGATACGCAACTTTAATATGTACAGGGTTCTATATTGATATAGAGTTTGAAACTTTTAAAAAAGAAGTTATTGAAATGGGAAATGTATTGATAGAAAAAGCTTTAGAAATGACAAAGGAGAGGGATAATGAAGTTTAAGCAACAATTAATGTTATTAGGGATAGTTTTATCAGCTAATGCTATGGGGGGAAGCATAGACTATCTTTCACAACAGGATGCAGAGTATTTAGCACATCCAGCTATGGTTGGAAAAATTGGAGTGTCTGGAGCATATTATAATCCAGCTGGAACGGTATGGCTAGAAGATGGAACTTATATACAAGTAAATAATCAAACACATTTGAAAGAATATAGTATGGAACATGGAGATTATAAATTTAAAAGTGATAAACCATCACCAGTAGTTCCAAGCTTACAAATTGTAAAGAAAAAAGGAGATACAGCATTTTTCTTTCACGCTGGAGCGATAGCAGGTGGAGGAAGTGTAGCATATAGTGGAGGAATAGCAACTTTTCCACAAATAATAACTAGCAATCCAATGTTTGAAGTGATTGGAGCAAAATATGTAGGCGGATCTACAATCCATGGAAAATCATATTATGTAGCTTTTCAAGGTGGAATAGCTAGAAAATTTAGTGAAACTTGGAGTGGAGCAGTTGGGATTAGATTAATTGATGCTGAAAGAAAATTTAAAGGTGAAGGAAATTTTGAATATAATAATTTGGGAGGAAAATTAGGATCTGGAAAAGCCAAATTTGATATAGATTCAGAAAGAACAGCTTTTGGAGTGGCTGGAATATTTGGATTAAACTATCATCCAAATGATAGATTTAATTTAGGAATGAGATACGAAACTGAAACGGTTCTTGATTTTGATAATAAAGAACATAATTTAAAAAAAGGATTTGTAAATTCAACAGGAAGTAATCTTATAGGAAATGCATTTTATAATACTATTATAAAAGATCCTTCAATTAAGCAATGGATGTCAGAGGGAAGTGGAAAAAGAAACTTACCTGCAATGGCAGCGATTGGAGCATCTTATAGAGCAACAGATAAATTGACACTTTTAGCTTCTGGAAACTATTATTTCATAAAAGAAGCAAGCGATGACTTAGGAAACTTTGATCATTATGATAATGGATATGAGGTAGCAGTTGGTTTAGATTATCAATTAAATGAAAAGTGGACTTTAATGACAGGTTACCAGTATACAGATACAGGAGCTAATGAAAAAACATATACAGATACTGATTATGTTTTAGATGCAAATATGTATTCAGCAGGAGTTAAATACAAATATAGCTCACAACTTGAATTAATGGCAACATACTCATATGTAGATTATATAAATGATAAAAATATTAAAAATATTAGATATAGTAAGCATGTAGATGCCTTTGGATTAGGATTGATTTATAAATTTTAATAAAACAAAAAAAGCAGATAAATTATCTGCTTTTTTTATTAATATCTTTCTTTTACTTCTCTCTCAATATTTCTTTGTTGATCTTTTTTTGCTAAAGAGTCACGTTTATCATAATTTTTCTTACCTCTAGCTAAAGCAATTTCTACTTTGACAAAGCCTTTAGATAAGTGAATATTCAAAGGTACAATTGTATAACCTTTTTGCATAACTTTTTCGTGTAATTTTTTAATCTCTCCTTTATGTAGAAGAAGTTTTCTAACTCTTCTTTCATCAGGATTATAAACACTACCAAAAGACCATGGAACAACAGTCATACCCATGATAAAAATTTCATTGTTTATTATTCTAATAAAAGACTCTTTAATGCTAGTTTTACCAGCTTTTATAGATTTAACCTCACTACCAACTAGTTCAATTCCAGCCTCAAACCTATCTTCAATAAAGTAGTCAAAAAAAGCTTTTTTATTATTAGCTAATATCATTAAAATCTCCCCTCTTTTCTTCTCCCTGTGTATTCGTGACAAAATTCAGTTGGAACAACTTCTATTTCAAGCATTTGTAAATCAGATCTAACTATTAGGATATCCATTTTATCTCCTAAATGAAACTCTCTGTTTGTATCTAAATCTTTCATAACATAATTATTTTCATCAAATTCATAGAAGTTTTTAGCTGTAGTTACATCCCAGAAACATTCTACATGTTCCTCTGTTTCAAAGAATATTTTTTTATTGTTAAATCCAACTATAGTAGCTTTAAATTCATCTCCAATTTTATCAAGCATATATTCAACTATTTTAATTTTAACACTTTCATCTTCTACCTTCATAGCTTTTCTTTCTGTTTGAGAAATATGTTGTGTAACTTCTGGTAAGTAGTTTATAAGAGTTCCAAATTGCTTTTTAGTTGGATAACCATGTATAGCAATATTTAAAATTCTATGTATAAGTAAATCAGCATATCTTCTAATAGGAGATGTAAAATGTGTATAATAATTAGATGATAGACCAAAGTGTCCTAAGTTTTCAACACCGTATCTAGCTTGTTTAAGAGACATTAAAATCATTTTATGTACAATCATATTAATACCTCTAGCTTCAGAGTCTTCAATAATTGATTGGAATTTTTTTGGATGAATATCTTCAAAAGAGTGAAGTCTATATCCAAATCTAGAAAGAGTTTCGCTTAAAGTTTTTACTCTTTCTGGGTCAGGAGTTTCATGAACTCTATAAACAGAAGGTATTTCTAACCAGAAAAGTTTTTCTGCAACGGCTTCATTAGCCATAATCATAAAATCTTCGATGATTCTTTCTGATTCACCTCTTTCAATATTTTTTAAGTATTTAACTTTTTTATTTTCGTCTAAAACAACTTTAACTTCAGGAAGATCAAAATCAATAGAACCTCTGTTGTATTTGATAGCTCTTATAATCTTAGAAAGCTCTAACATAGTAAATAGCATATCTACGATATCACTATATTTCTCAGTAGTTTCAGGATCCTTAGCAATAATTTTATTAACATTTCCATAAGTCATTCTGTGAGCAGTTTTAATAACTGATTTATATGTTTGAACATCAATAGCTCTTCCATGAGAATCAATAAGAAGTTCAACAGAGAATGTAAGTTTGTCTTCATGTGGATTTAAAGAGCATATTCCATTTGAAATTTCTTTAGGGAACATAGGTAAAACTCTATCAACTAGATAAACAGAGTTTCCTCTTTTTTCAGCTTCTTTATCTAATTTAGATCCAGTTGGAATATAGTGGGAAACATCGGCAATAGCTACGATAAGTTTATAGTATCCGTTATCTAATTTTTCCACATAAACAGCATCATCTAAGTCTTTGGCATCGTCACCATCAATTGTTATTATTGGAAGGTGTCTTAAATCTTTTCTTTTCTTTATTTCATCCTCAGATATTACAGTTGGGATTTGACGAGCTTCTGCAATGACATCATCTGGAAATTCTTCTGATAAACCTTCTCTAAGAATTAAAGCCTTAATCATATTATCTGTATCAAAAGGGTTACCAATTGATTCAAGAATTTTCCCTTCAGGCTTTTTTTCATCGCTTCCCCAAAAAGTTACATCAACAACAACTAACTCACCATCTTTGGCTTTATTGAAAAAGTTTTTAGGAATATATATATCTCTACCAAAAGATTGTGTTGGTCTTACAAAACCAAAGTTTTCTTTCTTTTCAAAGATTCCTATAATTGTATTTTTTTCTCTTACAAGAACTTCAACAATTTCTCCCTCTTGCTTTCCTTTGCCTTCAGGTGTTGTAACATTTATTAAAACAGTGTCTCCATCTAAAGCTGTTCCAAATTTACTTCTAGGGATAAAGTATCCCTCAGTATCAGTATCGACAAAACCAAATTTCCCTTTAATATTTGAAAATTTTCCTTTAATAAAACCTAAATTTTCAGGGATATTGTATTTATTTCTTTTATTTTTCATAATCTCTCCAGAATTAATCCAAATTTCAAGAATTTCTCTATTTTCTTTTTTAAATTTTGGAGACCATCCCATAGCTTTAGTTATTTCATCAAGAGTTAAAGCTTTACTATTTTTTAATATATTTTTTAATTTATCAAGTTGTTTATCTAATTTTGTATTTGTTTTCATAAATTCCTCCTATTAGCTTATTTTTAAAAGCCAATTTCGCATCTCTATAGAGTTTACATGAATGATATAATCTCCTTTTATAAGATACTCTATTTTTTTATTAACTTCTAGTAGAATGGCTTTGTTTAAATCTACTAGAGCTAAATCTCTAATTTTTTCTACATGAGGATAGTCTCTTTTAGGTTCAATAGCATCAGCTATATACACTATCTTTTCAATTAAACTCATATTTTTACGACCAGTTGTATGAAATTTTATAGCATTTAAAATTTCATCATCGTCAATTTTAAATTTTTCTTTTGCGATATAAGAAGCTACATAACTATGCAAGATTTCAACATTAGTTAAGTAATCTTTTGTTTCATCTTTAAAATGTTCTTTAGATATTTTAAGGAGTTTTTCTCTTGTAAATTCCTTAGCATAATCATGTAAAAGAGAAGCTAATGCTATTTTATTTAAATCAGCATTATAAATTTTTCCTAAAGATAGAGATGTTTCTAAAACTCTTATAGAGTGTTCATATCTTTTTTTAGAAAGAACATCGCTTAATTCCTTTTTAAAAAAATCTATATTCATAATATTCCTCCAAATTTTTAAAAAGGAGTTTCTGAAAATAGAAACTCCCCAAAATTTTATATATTACTGTTTAGTTTATAGCTTTTACTTATATTAATGAAATTGACTTTTTCAGCAGTCGAACCATTAATAAGTAAAACTACATTATCTGCTCCGCCAGGAGTTAGTAAACTATTTACAAAAGAATAAATTAAAAGCAATTCTTCCTGTGGAGTTTTTGCAGAAGATAAAATTTTAGAATCTAAATCTAAGTAAAGAGTTCTATTTTTTATGTATACTTCATATTTAAAATTTTCTTTTTTTAAGATATTTTTATCTTCTAATTTTTTTAAAAGTTGAGATATAATATCTTTTAAAATATCCTCTTTATTAGATAGATTAGAATTTAAAATAATATCTTCTTTTGATAATTTTCCTTGTTTTAAGTTAGGAAAAAAAATTGGGGTAGTAATTTCTGTCTTTTGAATACTCTCTAAAGTAGGAGTAGATATATTTGTTACTGTTTCACTTTTTTTGTTTACTTTATTTGAATATACTCCAGTGGCAATAGTAAGAGTTATTAAAATGACTAAAAAAATTTTTAATTTATGTGACATAAAACCTCCTAATAGAAAAATGATCTAATTTTATTTGCTAGTTCATCTGCCATAACATTTTGGTTTGCATCTCTAGAAAGTTTAGTTACGTCAGATTTATTTGTTATAAATCCAAGTTCAACAAGGATACCAGGGCCATTAAATCCTCTTAGAACAGCAAAGTTAGCTCCATAAATTCCTCTATCCCTCATGCCTAATCTTTTAGAGAGAGATGAATTCAATGGTCTAGCAATAGTTATAGACTTTTCCATATTTTTGTTATATGCAAGTTCTCCCATAATTTGTGCTATACTAGTTGTTTTTTCTCCATATTTTTCACCAAAGCTATTTTCATAAGATGCAATTTTTTCAGCATAAGGAGATGATTTTTTTGAAAAATAAAATATTTCCATTCCTTGAGCTGATGAATTTTTAGATGCATTTAAATGTAAACTTACAAAAATATCTGCCTTTCCTCGATTAGCAATTCGACTTCTTTCAGAAAGACTAATGAAAGTGTCATTACTTCTAGTCATAATAACATTAAAATCTTTAGAAAGCTTAGTTTGTAATTTTTTTGCTACAGCTAAAGCTATATCTTTCTCTTTATATTTATTAAATCCAATTGCTCCTGGATCTTTTCCACCATGTCCTGCATCAATAGCTACAGTAAACTCTTTCTTAGAGGAATTAGTAGCTTTTAAATCAATAACAATTCTATGTGGATTAGATAAAGAGTAAACTCTATGTCCTGATCCTTTTTTTAATTTTATAAAAAATCCAACATTTGAACCATAGTCAATCATATCTATTTTTTCAATATTTTTACCAGAAAGACTTGAACTATTTAGTTTTGTTCCCATTTTAACTTTTTCAATTTCAAGAAAAATTAATCGATTATATTCATCATAACTAGAATTATATTTAGGTTTAACAGTACTAGAAATATCAAAGACTAATTGTGGAGGATTATTATTAAGCCTAACTCTTTTTATTGTGCTATTAGCAAATACAGTTAACGAAAACAAACAAAAAATAAAAAATATAAGGTATTTTTTCATAAATTTCTCCATTGATTTAGAATAATAAAATAGGATGGAAAAGTATACCAATTCCATCCTTTTGTAAATATTTTTATTTTAAAACTCTTGAAATAGAATTCTTAAGCACTTGGATGTTAACACCTTTATCAACTCTAATAGTTAAGAACTCAGGGCCGATACTAGATATAGTACCTTTGATACCACCGTTAGTAACAACTTCAGCTCCCTCTTTTAACGAGTCTAACATTTCTTGATGTTTCTTTTGCTTTTTTTTGTTTGGTAAAATTAGTAGAAAATAGAATACAGCCGCCCAAATAGCAAAAGTAAGTATCATTCCACCATATTTAGCAAATAATTCGTTCATCTTATAGCCCCCTTAGATAATATAATTTTTCTAAGACAAGTATACCACAAGGTGGTATACTTTTCAATAATTTTTAAGCGAAGAAATCTTTTAGTTTATCAAAGAAGTTTTTATTATCTTTATGGTTCTTATCTTTTAGACTTTCGTCAAATTTCTTTAAAAGTTCTTGTTGATCAGCATTTAAATTAACAGGAACTTCAATTTTAATTCTAACAATTTGATCACCAGTATAAGGACTTCTAGGATTTTTAATACCTTCTCCTTTTAATCTGAACATTTTATCGTTTTGAGTTCCAGCAGGAATCTTGATTGTTTTCTTACCATTTAGTGTAGGAATTTCAATATCTCCTCCAAGAGCTGCCTGAGCAAAAGTAATTGGTACATTACAAATTATATCCTCACCATTTCTTTCGAAGAATGGATGGTGTTTAACAGAAATATAAACATATAAGTCACCATTAGGTCCACCTTCTGTACTAGCATTACCCATTCCAGAAAGTCTAAGTTTTTGCCCGTCATCAATCCCAGCAGGAATTTTAATTGTTTTTTCAACAGTTTCTGTATCAATTCCAGTACCATGACATTTTTTACATTTTTTTTCAGGAACTTCACCTTTACCGTGACAAGCATCACATTCTTGTGTTGTTTGGAAATTTCCAAAAACAGTTCTTTGAGTAACATTTATAGTTCCAGTACCATTACATTTAGAACATTTACTCATTTTAGAACCCTCTTGAGCCCCAGTACCATGACAAGTTCCACAAGTTCCAGTTCTTTTATATTTTAATGTTTTCTCTACACCTTTTGCTGCTTCTTCTAAAGTTAGTTCAAGATTATATCTTAAATCTTCACCAGGTTCTGGACCTCTTTGACGAGAGCCACCGAAACCACCAAAGCCACCGAAACCACCACTTCCACCAAAAAATGATCCGAAAATATCTCCTAAATCTTCAAATCCACCGCCGAAACCACCGAATCCTCCGGCACCAGCACCGCCACCATTTTCAAAAGCAGCGTGACCAAATCTATCATATTGAGCTCTTTTATTTTCATCTGAAAGAACTTGGTATGCTTCGTTAACCTCTTTAAATTTATCCTCAGCCTCTTTTTTTTCAGTATCACTAGCACCACTAAATTTATCTGGGTGATACTTCATAGCAGCTTTTCTATATGCTTTTTTTATTTCAGTATCAGATGCCCCCTTAGCAACCCCTAAAACTTCATAAAAGTCTCTTTTAGCCATTTACAAAAATCCTCCATTTCTTAAAATAAGGGATAGAGTCATCTCTATCCCTTAAGTAAAGTATATATTAATTACTAATATTAGTCAACTATCTCAGCGTCAGCAACGTCATCAGTTCCGTTGTTTTCTGGAGCAGCTCCACCTTGTTGTTTAGCTTGAGCATCTTTGTAGATTTCTTCAGCTAATTTGTGAGCAGCTTGAGATAATTTTTCAATTGCAGCATCTATAGCCTCTTTATCTTCTCCATCTTTAACTGATTTAAGTTCTTCAATAGCAGCTTCAATAGCTTTTTTCTCATCTTCAGTAACTTTTTCAGCATAATCTTTTACAGATTTCTCAGTAGAAGCAATTAACATATCAGCTTTATTTCTTGTTTCAACTAACTCTTTGAATTTTTTATCTTCAGCTTCATTAGCTTCAGCATCTTTTTTCATTCTTTCAATTTCATCAGCAGAAAGGTTAGTTGAACCAGAGATAGTTACAGTACTTTCTTTTCCAGTTCCTAAATCTTTTGCAGAAACGTGAACGATTCCGTTAGCATCAATATCAAATGTAACTTCGATTTGAGGTACTCCTCTAGGAGCAGCAGGAATTCCTTCTAAGTTGAATTCTCCTAATTTATGGTTATCAGCAGCTTTTGCTCTTTCACCTTGTAATACATTTATTGTAACAGCTGGTTGGTTATCGACAGCAGTTGAGAATACTTGTGATTTTTTAACAGGAATTGTAGTGTTTCTTTCGATAATTTTTGTGAATACTCCACCTAAAGTTTCAATTCCTAAAGATAATGGAGTAACGTCAAGAAGTAATACATCTTTAACATCTCCCATTAATACTCCACCTTGAATAGCAGCTCCTTCAGCAACAACCTCGTCTGGATTTATACCTTTGTTAGGTTTTTTACCAAAGTAAGATTCAACCCACTCTTGAACAGCAGGAATTCTTGTAGAACCTCCAACTAATAAGATTTCATCGATATCTGAAGGATTTAATCCTGCAGCTTTTAATGCATCTTTTGTAGGTACTTGAGTAGCCTCAACTAAATCTCTAGTTAAATCATTGAACTTAGCTCTAGTTAATTTAATATCTAAATGCTTTGGTCCAGTTGCATCCATTGTTATGAATGGTAGAGAAATATGAGCTTCCATTAATGTAGATAACTCTTTTTTAGCTTTTTCTGCAGCATCTTTAAGTCTTTGATATGCCATTTTATCATTAGCTAAATCTATTCCACTTTCTTTTTTAAACTCTTCAACTAAATATTTGATAACAGCATCGTCAAAGTTATCTCCACCTAAATGGTTGTTTCCTGAAGTTGATATAACTTCAATAACTCCGTCAGCAATCTCAAGGATAGAAACGTCAAATGTTCCTCCTCCAAGGTCAAATACTAAAACTTTCTCTTCTTTTCCAGCTTTTTCAAGTCCGTAAGCTAGTGCAGCAGCAGTAGGCTCATTTATAATTCTTTTAACGTCTAATCCAGCTATAACACCGGCATCTTTTGTAGCTTGTCTTTGAGCATCTGTAAAGTAAGCTGGAACAGTAATAACCGCTTCAGTAACTTTCTCTCCTAAATAAGCTTCAGCATCAGATTTTAATTTTTTTAATATCATAGCTGAAATCTCTTGTGGTGTATATTGTTTTCCGTGAATATCAACTTTATAGTCGCTTCCCATATGTGTTTTGATTGAAAGAATAGTTGATGTAGGATTTGTGATAGCTTGTCTTTTAGCAATCTCTCCAACAATAATTTCACCATTATCTTTGATACTTACAACAGATGGAGTTGTTCTTGCTCCTTCAGCGTTAGGGATTACAGTAGTTGATCCCCCTTCCATTATTGCAACACATGAGTTAGTAGTTCCTAAGTCAATTCCTATAATTTTTGCCATTTAAAAAACCTCCTAATATATCTGAATTTTTTAATTTTATTTTTTACAAACTTTAACCATTGAGGGTCTAATAACTTTCCCCTTCATTTTATAACCTTTTTGAAACTCTGCTATAATTTCATCATTAGCATAATCTGCTGAGTCTTCAACGGAAACAGCCATATGTAAATGAGGATCAAATGTAGCTTTTTCAGTTTCTATAGCTTCAACACCTTCACTAGCAACAGTACTTTTCATTTGAGAAAGTGTCAATTCAACACCTTTTACAAGGGAATCAAAATCTTTTGTTTCAGAAGAAGCAGCGATAGCTCTTTCAAGATTATCGATTATATCTAAAACTTTTACTACTACTTTTTCAGAAGCAAAAGCTTTTAAATCATCAAATTCTTTCTCTTTTCTTTTAGTGAAGTTTTGGAAATCAGCTTGTTTTCTTAAGTAAGAGTTTTTCCAATCTTCAACTTCACCTTTTAATTTTTTAATTTCATCTTCTTGAGACACAGTCTCTATATTTTCATTTTTATTTTCTGTATCATTAATTATTTCTTCAACTATTTCTTCTTTTATTTCTTTATCTGCCATCACTATCTCCTTCATTACTTATTTCTTTTATAACTTTGTTAACCTCTTTTGTAACATGTTGTATAAGGCCCATAGTTTTTGAATAAGACATTCTTTTAGGTCCCATAACACCAATGATACCTGGAGAGTTATCCATATTATAAACAGAATATACAAAGCTATAATCTTCTAATCCTTTTACAGCGAGTTCTTCGCCAAAAATAACATTAACTTCACCCTCTTTAAAAGGTCTAGACTTAATTGCCTCTTCGAAAAGTTCTTTTATTTTTTCTCTTTTAGAAAAAATATCTAAAACATCACTAATCTCATTAACTTGTTTATCTTTAAATATTTCAGAGGAGTTTTCTAAAAAAAGTTTTCCCTCCACTTCGCTATAAACAAAATCAATAATTTTTTCGATTTCGTGAGATTCAACAGAACTATTTCTTATTTCATTATTAATTCGTTGTGATAACTTTAAGAGCTCACTTTGACTACACACCTCTTCAAAGAAAATCTTTTTAGTCCGAACACTTTTGTTTTCCATAACTATAACAGCCATAGCCATATAATCATCAATATGAACTAGGTCAACTTTTTTTATTTTTTCTTTTTTATGTGTAGGTTCAATAACAATTCCAACATAGTTAGTTAATTTAGATAAAAGCATTGAAGTTTTTTTCAAAACAGAATCCAATTCTCTCATTTTAATATCATAAACAGAATTTATTCGAGCTTGTTCTTCTCTTGAAAGTTTTTCAATTTTTAGAAGTTCTTCTAAGTAAAATTTATAGCCTTTATCCGTGGGTATTCTTCCTGAAGAAGTATGAGTTTTTGAGATAAATCCCATATCCTCTAAATCAGACATTACATTTCTTATTGTTGCAGAGGATAGATCTATATTATATTTTTTAACAAGAGTTCTAGAACCGATTGTTTCTCCTGAAAGAAGATAAAAATCAATAATGGCACTAAGAACGAGCTTTTCTCTATCGCTGACAACCATAAAATCACCCTTTTTTAACTTTTTATTAGCACTCAACTCGATGGAGTGCTAATCTTGCAATTAATATAATACAAAAAAAAATAAATGTCAATACTTTTTTTGAAAAAATTTAATTTTTTTTTAAAAGTAATTATAATTAAATAATAGTTTAAAAATGAATAGAAATACGGTATAATTTTTATATCAATTAATGGTCAAGGGGTGAGTAAAATGGGAGTTATTGTAGGTAAAAGTATTTTCCCAGGAATAGTTATAGGTCAACCCTATATAGAAAGAAAAAAAAAGATAGATATTGAAAATTATAAAATTTCTTCTGAAAAGGTTGAAGAGGAAATAGAACGATTTTTAGAAAGTGTACAAAAAGCTAAAAATGATATAAAACAAATTAAAGGCAATTTAGAGGGTAAAATAAATAAGGAAGACTTGCAGATTTTAACAGTACATATAATGATGTTAGATGATCCTCAATTTATAAGTGATATAAAAAAAGGAATAAAAAAAGAAGAAAATAATGCAGAAGCGGTTGTAAAGAAAGTTTCTAATAAGTATATAGAAATGTTTGAAAAAATAGCAGATCCAATTTACAAGCAAAGAGCATTAGATATAAAAGATATAAGTGAAAGAATAATAATGAATCTAACGCATGAAGATGATATAGATTCAAATTTAAATGGTAAGATTTTGGTAATCAGAGAATTATTACCATCAGAGCTTTTAAAAATTTATTATAGTGGAATAAATTTAAGTGGAATAATAATGGAGTATATGGGAGAGACATCTCATACTGCAATACTAACAAAAGCATTAGAGATACCTACACTAATGGGTGGAAATGATATTTTTTCTGTAGACTGGGGAGATAAAATAATTTTAGATACAACATCTATGGAAGGTAAAGTTGTAACTAATCCAGATATAAAAACATTAAATAGATATGATGAAGAAAAAAATAGATATAGAAATAAAATGAAAGAGATAGAGGAATCTATTGATAAAGAAACAGTTACTTTAGATGGAGAAAGAGTTTATTTGCATTTGAATATAGGTGGTAGGTTAGATATAACTCAAGTTAGTCGAAAAAGACCTGATGGTATTGGATTGTTGAGAACAGAACTTATATATATGGATGCAGTAGAATTTCCAAACGAGGAGAAGCAAAAAAAAATATATGAAAATATAGCAAGAGAGTTTGAAGAGAGTCAACCAAATAAACCTATAGTTATAAGAACTTTAGATATAGGAGCAGATAAAAAACTATCTTATTATAAAATGGTTGATGAAGAAAATCCATCGTTAGGATGTAGAGGGATGAGACTAACTTTAGCAGATAAGAATCTTTTTAAAAATCAAATTAAAGGAATTTTAAGAGCCGCAACTCATCATAATATAAAGATGATGTATCCAATGATAACAAATTTAAAAGAAATAATTGAAGCTAAAGATTTAGTAGAAGAGTGTAAAAAAGAACTTTTAATTGAAGGAAAAGAATTTAAAGAAAATATAGAGGTTGGAATGATGGTAGAAGTACCATCAAATGTTATGTTAGCAGATATTTTTGCTGATTATGTAGACTTTTTTTCTATTGGAACGAATGATTTAACACAATATATACTTGCAACAGATCGTTATAGTCCAATAGCTGAAAAGCTTTATGATTGCTATGATCCTGCAGTTATAAGGGCAATAAATATGGTTTCTAGTGCAGGGCTTAGAAAAAATAAAAAAGTTTCAGTATGCGGAGAAATGGCTGGAGAAAACCAAGCTGTCATAGCTTTATTAAGTTTAGGAATAAGAGATTTAAGTATGGCACCAGCATATATTCCAAAAGTAAGAAATTTAATTCGAAAAATTGAGCTGTCAGAGTTGAAAGAAATTAAAATAAAACTATTAAAATCTAAAGATTCTCAAGAGGTAAAGAATATCCTAAATGAATATTTAGAAATAATTGAAGGGAGAAATTAAAAATGAAAAAAGTGGAAGTAACTATTAAAAATAAGGCTGGATTACACGCAAGACCATCATCGTTATTTGTACAAACAGCAAGTAAATATGATTCAGATATAAATGTAATATTTGATGATGAGGTTATAAATGGAAAAAGTATTATGGGATTGATGCTTCTTGCAGCAGAACAAGGAAGAGTACTAACTTTAGAGTGTGACGGAGAAGACGAAGAAGAGATGATAGCTGATTTAATTGATTTAATTGAAGTGAAAAAATTTAATGAGGAGTAAAAATAAAAAGTGGAGATAATAAGAGCTGAAAAAATGGGATTTTGTTTCGGTGTAAAAAAAGCTGTTGAAACTTGTTATGAGATATCTAGAAAAAATATATCTAAAAAATATATTCTTGGAATGGTAGTTCACAATAAAGATGTTGTGAAAGAGATGGAGAATATCGGTTTTATAATAGTTGATGAAAAAGATATATTAGAAGGAACGGATCCTTTAAAAAAAGGGGATACAATAGTAATTAGAGCTCATGGGACAACTTCTCAAATTATAGATGTATTAGAAAAAAAAGAAGTGGAAATACATGATGCAACATGTATTTTTGTAGATAAAATAAAAGAGATATTAATTGAAAGAGAAAGTCTTGGAGATGAAATAATTTTCATAGGAGACAAAGAACACCCAGAGGTAAAAGGGATTATTTCTTTTGGGAAAAAAGTTAATGTTTTAAAAAATTTAGAAGAATTAAAAGAAAGTTCCTTAGATAGGAGTAAAAGATATTCGGTACTAACTCAGACAACTTTGAATAAAAGTAAATTTTTAGAGATAAAAGAATATTTAGAAAAATACTATTCAAATGCTCAGATATTTGATAGGATATGTGGAGCGACTAGCGAAAGACAAGAAGCTACTAAAAAGTTAGCAAATATTTGCGATATAATAATCGTGATTGGTGATTTAAAAAGCTCAAATAGCAAAAAACTTCTGGAAGTAGCAAAAGCTGAGAATCCCAATAGTTATTTAGTTCAAAATGATGAAGAATTAGATATGTCTATATTTTCTGAAAGTATGAAAATAGGTATAACAGCTGGAGCATCAACACCAGAAGATATAATAAAAAAAATAGAAAATAAAATAAGGGGGAACTTTAATGTCTAACTTTGATTACTACGAAGATTTTGAAGCATTATTAAACGAGTACATGCCAGTAAAAGAGGATGAAGAAATAAAAACTAAAGTGACTGGAACAATTGTAAATATGGATAGAAACTTTACATATTTAGAAGTACCTGGAGAGCCAAAGGCTGTAAGAGTAAGAACAGAAGAGTTAACAGGATATACTGTAGGAGACGAAGTTGAAGTTCTAATAGTATCTCAAGCTGAAGAGGAGGATTCTTTAGTTTTAATTGGTTCTAAAAAAAGAATCGATATGGAAATTGGAGCTGAAAAATTAGAAAAAGCACTTCAAAACCATGAAATTGTAACTGGAAAAGTTATGAAAAGAGTAAAAGGTGGATATATTGTTGAAGTATATCATCAACAAGGATTCTTACCTAACTCATTATCAGAAATTCCTGCAGATCAAGGAGATTCATTCATAGGAAAAGAATTACAACTTGCTATTAAAGAGATAAAAGAAGATAAAAAAGGAAAGAAAATTCTTTTATCGAGAAAAGAACTTGTTATTGCAAAAGAATTAGAAGCAATTGATAAATTAACATTGAATGAAGTTGTAAAAGCTACTGTTTTAGAAGTACTAGATTTTGGATTAACAGTAAAGTTAGATGAAGCTAGAGGATTTATTCATATTTCAGAAGTAGATTGGAAAAAAACTTCAGATTTACATAAGTTATACAAAGCAGGAGATGTAATTGAAGCAAAAATTATAGAGATTGAAAGAGATAAAAGAAATGTAAAATTATCTATAAAATCTTTAACAAAAAACCCTTGGGATATAGTTGCTGAAAATAATAGCATAGGTCAAGAAGTAACTGGTAAAGTAACAAGAATAGTAAATTATGGAGCTTTTGTAGAGTTATTACCAGGAGTTGAAGGATTAATTCATAGTTCAGATTTCTCTTGGACAAGTAAAAAGGTAAATGTTAATAACTTTGTTAAAGTTGGAGATGAAGTTAAGGTTGTTATTACAGAATTATCACCTAAAGAGAGAAAATTAAAATTAGGTATAAAGCAATTAAGTTCTAACCCATGGGAAGGTGCTGAAAATAAGTTTGCAGTAGGAACAATTTTAACTGGTACAGTTGTAGAAGTTAAACCATTTGGAATATTTGTGCAAGTTGAAGAGGGAGTAGATGGATTTATCCATAACTCAGACTTTGCGTGGTCAGGAAACAAAAGATATTCTAAGGGAGATAAGGTAGAGTTTAAAGTAGTAGAATTAAACTTAGAAGATCAAAAGATAAAAGGAAGTATTAAAGACTTAACAAAAAGTCCTTGGGAAACAGCTTTAGAAAATTATAAAGTTGGAGATAGAGTAGAGAAAGAGATAAAGAACATTCAAGATTTTGGAATGTTTGTGAAATTAGGAGAGGGAGTAGATGGATTTATTCCAACTCAATTAGCTTCTAGAGATTTTATAAAGAATTTAAAAGATACATTTAAGTTAGGACAAGTTGTTTTAGCTGAAATTGTTGAAATTGATTCTGAAAAGAAAAGAATAAAACTTTCTATAAAAAAAGTTCAATTAGAAAAAGAAAAAAATGAAAATAAAGAGTTAATTGAAAAGTATGGAGTTTCTTCAAGCGAAGAGTAATATAATTAAAAGGTCCTCTAATTATAAGAGGACCTCAATAAAATCAATAAAAAATTCAGTTGACTTTTTGTAAGATCATGTTATAATAATTAAAGACAATGAAAAAGATTTATTAAGAAGAGACTTCCTGTTTCTCACCTTATGGGGCAAGGCCTACATAAAGGTTACATTAAATTTTTGTTTAGGGCGAGCCCTAATAATTATTTGAGTTAAACAGGAATTTTACGTCCTGTTTTTTTTATTTGATAGTTAATAGGAGGTGTCTATTATTTCGGACAAAGTTAGAATTAATGAGAAGATAAGAGGTAGAGAGTTAAGAATTATCTCTGAAACTGGAGAGCAATTAGGAATAATGTCAGCAATGGAAGCATTAGAAGTTGCTGTACAAAAGGAATTAGATTTAGTTGAGATATCACCAAATGCTACGCCACCAGTATGTAAAATAATGGATTATGGAAAGTACAAATATGAGCAGACTAGAAAAGCTAAAGATGCTAAAAAGAACCAAAAGCAAGTTATTGTTAAAGAGGTAAAATTTAGAGCTAGAATAGATCAGCATGATATGGATACAAAAATAGCTCAAGTTAAAAAGTTTTTAGAAAAAGATAACAAAGTAAAAATAACTCTTGTTCAGTATGGAAGAGAAAGAATGTACGCTGATCAAGGAATAGGAATGCTAGATCAGATATCTGATAGATTTGTAGAAATCGCAGATGTTGATAAAAAATATAATGATAAGCAAAAGTATTTAATCTTATCGCCAAAAAAATAGTGAAGATTTGAGAGGAGGAACATTACAATGCCAAAGATGAAAACTCATAGAGGTGCTAAAAAGAGAATTAAAGTTACTGGAACAGGGAAATTTGTTGTTAAAAAGCCAGGAAAGAGCCATATCTTAACAAAGAAAACAAGAAAAAGAAAGAACAGATTAAAGAAGGATACAGTAATCACTTCAACATTAGAGAAGCACTTAAAAGGATTATTACCATACGGAGTAGGAAGATAATAATTCTTAGGAATATTATTGTTAAAGGACCAATTATAGGAGGAGAAGTAAATGAGAGTTAAGACTGGAATAGTTAGAAGAAGAAGACATAAAAAAGTTTTAAAAGCTGCTAAAGGATTTAGAGGTGCGTCAGGTGACGTATTCAAGCAAGCTAAGCAAGCTGTAATGAGAGCAGAAGCTTTCTCTACAAGAGATAGAAAAGTTAGAAAGAGAAAGATGAGACAATTATGGATCATCAGAATCAACGCTGCTGCAAGAATCAACGGATTAACTTACTCAACTTTAATGAATGGATTAAAGAGAGCAGGAATCGAGTTAGATAGAAAAGTTTTAGCAGATATCGCTTTAAACAATGCAGCTGAGTTCGCTAAATTAGCAGAAACTGCAAAAGCAGCATTATAATTATAATTTAAAAGAGCTTCGGCTCTTTTTTTTTATTTTAAAAAATCTTAAATAAAAAGAAAAAATATGATATAATTTTTAGGAGAGTAGTTTTAAAAAACCTAAGGGGGATTAAAATGCTAAGAAAAAAAATACTAAAGAGAATAGACGTAAGTAAAGAAGATTTATTAAGTCAAGAGCAAGAGATAAGATTTGAACTTTTAACAAAAGCAAATGATATTGATAATTTAAAAAAATTAGGGACAATTCTTTTTTATAAAAGAGACTGTGAAGGTGCTCTAGAAATTTATGAAAAACTTAGAGCTTTAGGAAAAAAAGATAGTGATACGATAGGATTTTTGGGATACTTAAACTACGAATTAGGTAACTATACTAAAAGTATAAAATATTTTAATATGTTTTTAGATAACAAACCTGGTGATGCGTTTGTTTACTTTTTATTAGGAAATGCCTACTCGAGAGCAGGGAAAATAGTAGAAGCAATAAATAGTTATGATTTTGCTATATTTTTGGATTTAGATATATACAGTGCTCATTTAGATTTTGCTAAAGAGTATGAATTTTTGGGAAGATATAAAAAAGCTTTAAATGAATATATAGCAGCTTATGAAATCGATCCAAGAGATAAGGATATAAAAGAAAAAATTAAATATTTAAGAGAAAAAATTTAGGTTAGTTCAAAATAGGGGATAGAAAATCTATTCCCTTATTTTATAATACAGTTAAGAATCAAGGAGAAAATAATGATATCAATAGCATTAGTTTTAACGGTAGCTATTTTTTTAATAATAGCGCTACTATTTGGTATGAATAGAGCTATAGCAGCTTTACCAGCACTTTTTTTTATAATGTTACTAATTTCTTTTTTTGGATTTATAGTAGTACAGTTTTTTCCAATTATTCTAATATTTTTAGTTATTAGATATTTTATGAATAAAAAAAATCCAAGAAGAGGAAACTTTTACTATAAAACATATACTCAAAAAGATTTTGAAGATATGTTTAGAAACCAAGGTAATCAATATGGAGGAAACTATCAAGGTGGTTATCAAAATAATCCATTTGGGACTTTTGAAGATAAAAGTAAATATTATAAAATCTTAGGAGTTCAAGAGGGTGTAACTCCTGAAGAATTAAAAAAAGCATATAGAGAATTAGCTAAAAAGCATCATCCAGATAGATATGCAAATGCTGAACCTGAAATAAGAGAGATGCACGAAAAAAAGTTTAAAGAGATAAATGAAGCTTACGAAAAACTTCAATAAAATTATAATTAAATTATTTTGCAAAAATGTTAAATCTTATGGTACAATGTAAAAGTTGAATAAAATGGAGGGTATGATGAGTTTAAAGACACTAATTTTAGCAGCTGGAAAAGGAACAAGAATGAAATCAGAGCTGCCAAAAGTTTTACATAAAGTTTGTGGAGTGCCGATGGTACAAAAAATTGTAGATACATGTAGTAAAATTGGTTCAACTGAAAATATATTAATATTAGGACATAAAAAAGAAGAGGTATTGAAAGTACTTCCAAATATTGAATATGTAGTTCAAGAAGAGCAATTAGGGACTGGACACGCTGTTATTCAGGCAAAAGATAAGCTTGAAAATTTTGAGGGAACAGTGATGATATTATGTGGAGACACTCCTTTATTGAGAGAGGAAACTTTAAAGAAGTTATATGACTACCATAAAAACTCTAAAGCTACAACAACAATATTAACTTCTATTTATGAAAATCCATTTGGATATGGAAGAATTGTAAAAGAAGATGGAAGAGTTGTAGGGATTGTTGAAGAAAAAGAAGCAACAGATGAAATAAAAGCTATAAAAGAGGTAAATGCAGGTGTTTATTGCTTTGAAGCTAAAGAGTTATTGTCAGCATTAAAAAGAATTGATAATAAAAATGAAAAAGGTGAATACTATTTAACAGATGTTATTGGAATAAATGTTAAAGATAACAAGAAAGTTGAAGCTTTTTTATTAGAAGATAATGATGAAATATTAGGAATAAACTCTAAAATTGAATTGGAAAAAGCTAATTCAATAATGAGAGATAGAATAAATATAGCTCACATGGAAAATGGTGTTATTTTCAT
Source organism: Cetobacterium somerae ATCC BAA-474 (assembly GCF_000479045.1). Classification (NCBI taxonomy): domain Bacteria; kingdom Fusobacteriati; phylum Fusobacteriota; class Fusobacteriia; order Fusobacteriales; family Fusobacteriaceae; genus Cetobacterium; species Cetobacterium somerae. Next base: position 2,858 of record NZ_KI518165.1, on the reverse strand, counting down.
TGATAAAAATAATACCTATATAGAAGAAAGTGTAGAAATTGGACAAGATACAGTTGTATATCCAGGTGTTCTACTACAAGGTAGCACTAAGATTGGAAAAAATTGTGAAATTTTAGGAAATACAAGAGTTATTGATTGCCAAATAGGTGATGAAGTAAGAATAGAAAGCTCTGTATTAGAGGACAGTATTGTTGAATGTAAAGTAACAATAGGTCCATTTGCACATTTAAGACCTAAATCACATTTGAAAGAAGAAGTTCACATAGGAAACTTTGTAGAAGTGAAAAAATCAGTATTAGAAAAAGGTGTTAAAGCAGGGCATTTAACATATTTAGGAGATGCTACAGTAGGAGAAAAAACTAACATAGGTGCAGGAACAATAACTTGTAATTATGATGGTAAAAATAAATTCAAAACCACAATTGGAAAAAATGCTTTTATAGGAAGTGATACGATGTTGGTGGCTCCTATTACTATAGGAGAAAATGCATTAGTAGGAGCGGGGTCAGTAATAACTAAGGATGTACCTGAAAATGCGTTGGCAGTATCAAGAAGTAAACAAGTTATAAAATTTGATTGGAGGAAATAGAAAAAATGGAAAGACCTGGGGTAAAAATTTTTGCCGGAACATCAAATATGGAGTTAGCTAAAAAAATAGCTGAGAAATATGGGACTTCAGTAGGAGATGTTGAAATTGTTAGATTTAAAGATGGAGAGGTTTATGTTTGTGTGGGAGAGACAGTAAGAGGTAGAGATATATTTATTGTTCAATCTACATCTGAGCCTGTAAATGAAAACATAATGGAGTTATTAATATTTATTGATGCATTAAAGAGAGCTTCAGCAAAATCAATAAACGTTATTATTCCTTATTATGGATATGCTAGACAAGATAGAAAATCAAGACCAAGAGAGCCAATCACATCGAAATTAGTGGCAAATTTATTAACAACAGCAGGAGCTACAAGAATTGTAACTATGGATTTACATGCTGATCAGATTCAAGGATTCTTTGATATTCCAGTGGATCACATGCAAGCTTTACCGTTATTAGCAAAGTCATTTATAGGTAGAGGAATGTCAGGAGACAAAGTTGTTGTTGTATCACCAGATATTGGTGGAGTAAAAAGAGCTAGAAAATTAGCTGAGTGGTTAGATTGTAAAATAGCAATTATTGATAAAAGAAGACCAAAACCAAATATGTCAGAAGTTATGAACTTAATTGGAGAAGTTGAAGGGAAAATCGCAATATTTATAGATGATATGATTGATACTGCTGGAACAATTACAAATGGAGCAGAAGCTATTATGGCAAGAGGAGCTATTGAAGCTTATGCATGTTGTACACATGGAGTATTTTCAGACCCAGCTATTGAGAGATTACAAGCTTCTTGTTTAAAAGAAGTGATAATAACAGATTCAATAGCGTTACCAGAGTCTAAAAAGATTGATAAAATAAAAGTAGTTTCTGTTGATGAAATTCTTGCAGAAGCTGTTAGAAGAATTGTAAATAACGAGTCAGTATCTGAGTTATTTGAAAAGTAAAAGCACATAGAAAAGCTAGTATTCTACTAGCTTTTTTTTTTTTAATATGTTAGAATTATTTATATAGATAAAGGTGAGGAAAAGGATTAATTATGAAAAGAATTGTGTTTAAAGAAAACAATATTGATTTAGAAGTTATAAAAAATGAATTAAATAATAATGGAATAATAATTTATCCTACAGATACAGTATATGGAGTAGGTGCAAGTATCGACTCGCTAAAAGGCCTACAAAAAATTTATGAGGCAAAAGAGAGAAACTTTAACTCTCCATTGATAGCACTTCTTAGCAAAGTAGAATACATTGAAAAAATTGCAATTATAGATGAGGAAAAAAAAATAATTATAGAAAAGTTAGCAAGTGAATTTTGGCCTGGCGCTTTGACAATTATTTTAAATAAGAAAGAAAATGTTCCGGGTATAATGGTTTCTAATGGAGAAACAGTGGGAGTAAGAATACCAGCTTTAAAGTTAGCTCAAGATATAATTGAAAGTGTTGGTGGAATTTTACCGACAACAAGTGCTAATATTTCAGGAGAAAAGACGCCTAGAAGTTTTGAAGAGTTAAGCGAAAAGTTTAAAGAAAGAGTAGGAGTTATAGTTGATGGAGGAAAATCTCCTTTAGGTATAGAGTCAACGATATTAGATTTAACAAAAACGCTTCCAAAAATTCTTAGAGAGGGAGCTATAAAAAAAGAAACAATAGAGAAAGTTATTGGAAAAATATAAAATTTTGGAGGAAAAAATGAAGGCACAAAAGGTAAACGCAAATAACATGAATCCTATGCAAATGAATGCTATGTCATCGATGATGGGTATGATGAATTCAATTCAAAAAATTGGTAAAGGTAAGAGAAAATATTCAGTATCTTTAGATAAAGGAACAAAAAAGTTTTTATCTAAATTTATAGAAGAGATAAAAAAGCAGTTTGCAGTAAATAGTGGAATGCAAAATGTTGGTCAGTTTTTAGACTATGTGAAATCAGTGGCAGATTCAAAAGATAAAATGGAATTAAAATTATCTTATGAAGAGCAAGAGTTCTTAACAAAAATGGTAGCAGACGCAGTTAGAGGAATGGAAACTGTACAATTTAAATGGTATCAGCTTATAAAAAAATCAATGACAAAAGTTATGATAAAACAATATAGAGAATTACTAGCTCAATTAAAAAAATAAAAAATATATAAGACTAGAAGTAGAGAATTATTCTACTTCTTTTTTTTAAAAAAAATGTTGACATTTTTTATATGATAGGGTATAATTATAAATGTCTGAAGGGATGCCGCTTTAGCTCATCTGGTAGAGCAACTGAC
>NZ_KI518164.1 GCF_000479045.1 Cetobacterium somerae ATCC BAA-474 | reverse complement strand
AATGATATTGCTATCTCTTTTAGAAAAGGTGCAGAGGACCTTATTGGAGCAGCTCTAGTAGTTGGAATGGCCAAAGGTATTGTATTAGTTTTAGGTGGAGTAGACGCTGGAACTCCTACCGTTTTAAATACTATCTTAAATGCTGTTGCTGGGATTCTAGGTGGATTACACGCTTCTATATCTGCAGTTGCTATGTACTTCTTCCAATCTGTATTCAACTTCTTCGTTGTATCAGGTTCTGGACAAGCAGCTTTAACAATGCCAATTATGGCACCACTTTCAGATTTAGTTAGTGTTCCTAGACAAGTCGCAGTATTAGCTTTCCAACTTGGAGATGGATTCACAAATATGATTGTTCCTACATCTGGTATCTTAATGGCCATTTTAGGTATTTCAAAAGTCGAGTGGGGAGTTTGGGCAAAACAACAAATTAAATTCCAAGGTATTTTATTTGTATTAGGTTGCGTATTTATTGTTATAGGTGTTTTAATTAATTTCCAATAATAATAATAATAATAATAATAATAATAATAGGATGAAATAAATTTATTTCATCCTATCTTTTTATTTTTTCATAAAAAAAAAGATGTATTTCTACATCTTTAAAAATCTTTTAATGGCGGGAGTGACGAGGG
>NZ_KI518163.1 GCF_000479045.1 Cetobacterium somerae ATCC BAA-474 | reverse complement strand
ACTGTAAAAAATTTTTTACAGTTTTTTTACATTAAATTTAAATTAGATTAACATTGATGTTCTATACTATTTTCAAGAATAGAAAATTAAAAATTAAAATAAAGATAAAATTTAGGAGGAGTTTAAGGATGAAAATGAAAAAGTTTTTTCTAATGGGGTTAATGGCTATGATGGGAGCGTATTCAACAACAGCAATGGCATCAAAAGTTGTTCAAGTAAAAGGATCAGATACAATAGTAAATGTTTCTCAATATATTGCTGAAGAGTATATGGGGAAAAATAAGGATGCTAGAATTGCTGTTACAGGTGGAGGATCTGGAGTAGGAATTTCATCTTTAATAAACGGAACAGCAGATATAGGAATGGCATCTAGAAATATTAAGGATAAAGAGGTAAAAGCAGCAGAGGAGAAAGGGTTAAAATTAAAAGAAGTTGTTTTAGGGTATGATGGTATAACAGTAATAGTAAATGACTCAAATAAAGTAAATGATTTAACACATCAGGATTTAGCTAAAATATTTAGAGGAGAGATTACTAATTGGAAAGAGCTTGGAGGAGACGATGCTACAATAGTTGTTTTGTCTAGAGATTCATCATCTGGAACACATGAATTTTTTAAAGAGCATATTATAAGAGAAGAGAATACAAAGAAAGATGCAGAATATGGTAAAAATACTTTGTATATGCCTTCAAATGAAGCTATAAAGCAAGAAGCGAAGAGTAATAAATATGCAATCGGATATATAGGAATGGGATATATGGACAAATCTGTAAAGAGTTTAAAAGTAGATTCAATAGAACCTAGTGTACAAAATGTAGCAGATAAAAAATATCCAATAGCAAGAGAAATCTATTGGTATGTTATAGATACAGATAATAAAGATGTAAACGGATTAGTTGACTTTGCATTATCAGCAGATGGACAAAGAGTAGTTGCTGATGAGGGATTTGTTCCAGCAAAATAGTAGGTATAGGTGTCCTGATGAAAAAAGGACACCTTTTTTATATTTATGATATAATAAAAAGAAAAAATAGGGAGAGATGATATGAAGGTACTAGTAGTTGAAGATGATTTAGAGATACAGGCGTTAATAAACTATTATTTCACAAAAGAGGGTTATAAAGTAACCGTAGCTTCTGATGGATTAGAAGGTTTGAAGTATTTGAAAAAAGATAAACATGAATTAATCATCTTAGATTTAATGCTACCTAATTTAGATGGAATAAATTTTACGAAGATTGTAAAAGAGATGGAAGATGAGTACGGAACTCCTTACATAGTTATGCTAACAGCTAAAACAGAAGTTGAAGATGTGTTAAAAGGGTTAGAAATTGGAGCGGACGATTATATGAAAAAACCATTTGATCCTAGAGAACTTCTCTTAAGAGGAAAAAAACTTCTTAATCAGCAAGAAAAAAATAAAAAAATAAGAAATAGATTTTTAGATTTAGAAATAGATGAAGATAAACATTTAGTTACAAATAACGGTGAAGAAGTAGAATTATCTAAGAAAGAGTATGATTTACTTTTGCTTTTAGTTAAAAATAAAGGAATTGTAGTAAGTAGAGAGAAAATCTTAGATAAAGTTTGGGGAAGTAATTATTATTCAGGTGATCGAACTGTAGATGTGTATATATCTAAATTGAGAGAGAAAATACCATTTTTAACAGAGTGTATAAAAACCGTGAAAGGAGTAGGATACAGATTAGAAGAAAAGAGATAATCGCTTTATTTTTTATAGTTATGATTGAAATAATTTTTGTAATAACTAATATTTCATTTCTATCTCACTTGTATAAAGATGGGGTGAAAAACAGCTTAAAAGAAAATGTTTTTATTATATCTAATTTAATAAAGGAGTATGACAAAAAAGATTACCAACAAATATTTGAAAATTCTGATATGAGATTTAATATAATCGGTTTAAACGGAAAGGTTATATATGATTCAAGAAAATATAATGAAGAAGGAAAGCTAGAAAATCATGGAAATAGAAGGGAAGTTCTTGAAGTAAAAAATGCTGGAATAGGATTTGATATAAGGAAAAGTTCCATTTCAGATGAGACTATGGCATACTATGCAGTTGAAAGAAGCAATAAAGAGGGAGAAAAAGTAGTTGTAAGAGTTTCTAAAAATTATGGAGAAACTTTAAAAATGTTAAAGATAATTTTAGTTGCAGAACTTTTATTTTTTACATTTTTAAACTTTATAATACATGCTTTTTATAAAAAATATTTGAAAAGAGATTTGTATAGAAAGATAGAAGTTATTGAAGATTTTTTAAAAGAAAAAGGAAATGGAGAAAATCTGTATTTTGAAAAAGACCCTTGGATTCTCAATTTATGGGATATTGTCCAAAAGTGGCAAAAACAAAATTTGGAAAATATAGTTAATCTTAATAGAGAAAAGAGAATTTTACATCAAATAATAACATCTATAGATTCTTCAATATGTCTTTTTGATGAAAATTTACAATTAATAATTAAAAATAGTAGATTTAATTATCTTTATGAAAAGGATAAATTGAATTATTTAAATTTAATAAAAGATATTGAAATTATAGATATAGTAAAAAAAAGTGTAAGAGAAAAACAGAATCAAAAATCTGAAGTTTATATTTTAAGATTAAAAAGATATTTTAGTGTAAATGTTAAATTTTTAGATCAAGATCAAAGATATTTATTATCTATAAAAGATATAACTCAAACTAAAGGAATGATAGAAGTTCAAAAAACTTTTATAAGTAATGTAAGTCATGAATTAAAAACACCTCTAACAAATATAAAAGGGTATGTAATTGCGTTAGAAGATGCACCTGAGCCATTGAAAATTCAGTTTATAAAAACTATAAAAAATAATATAGACAAATTAGAGAATATAATTTCAGATTTCTTAAATATAAGTAAGATTGAAAGCTCAAATATTGTTAATATTGAAAAGGTACCAGTGGCAAGATTAAAAACAGAACTACACGCAATATTAAACGAAAGAATCAAAACAAGTGAAGCTAATATAACTTATAGTTTAAATCTTTTAAATAAAGATGGGGAACTAAAAATTGATTTTGAAAAAGTTTTGACTATTTTAAAAAATTTAGTTGAAAATGCTATTATATATAGAGGAGACTTAAGACCAGAAATAGAAATATCGATAATAGAAACAAAAAGTATGTATAAAATAGGTGTGAAAGATAATGGAGTAGGAATTTCACCAGAAGATGTAGAGAAAATATTTGAAAGATTTTACAGAGTAGATAAAGCAAGGACAAGTAATAAGGCTGGAACTGGATTAGGACTTTCCATTGTAAAAGAATTGGTTGAAAGATGTGGAGGGAAAGTAGATGTTATTTCTAAAGAAGGAAAAGGTACTATTTTTATATTTACAATCTTGAAATAAAAATTTACAAATTAAAACAGGTATGCTATAGTAAATTAGAACAAAACAACCAAAAAGGGGGATAAGATGGCTAAGGTAAAAAATATAATAGTTGCACATGCAGCTCAGATGAGTCAACAAGTAGGAGGAGCTGTAGATATATTTGGCTCTTTTGATAATATAATTCAACCTATATTTCCTCATCCTATGATGAGATTATCAATTGTTTTAACTTTTGAGGAGATTACAAAACCAACAGTATTTGAAGTTAGATTAAATGGACCAGATGATGATTTAATATCAAGAGGGGAGTTAACACCAATGGTAGACCCTTTAGGTGTTGGAAAAAAGATTGTAGATATTGATAGATTTTTAGTTAAAACAAGAGGAAGATATACAATAGATATATTTGAAAAAGAGGGAGAAGAATTAAAGTTTTTAAAAACAGAAACTTTATTTATAGCAGAGTACCCACCACAAAGAAGATTCACTCCAGAGCAAGTGGAGGAGATTTCTAAAAATGATGAGTTAATTAGAAGTGTAAAAACAGAATTCAAACCATTTGGGTTTGAGAATGCTATAAAAATTCAGCATAACTTATTAAAAGATGCTCCAATAGAGGATGGATTCTTAGCTATTCCTGAAAATGATAGATTAGAATTCGATGGTCAAGTTGTAGAATTAACTGGAGTTAGAAGACAAATTGAGTGGATGTTTGGAAATCCTATTCCAAAAGAGGAAGAAAATAAAGAAGAAGTAACTGAAACAACAGGTACTGAAGAAAAATAGTTAATTAAAGCTGCTTTTAAGGCAGCTTTTTTTTTGAAAATAAAAAAAGTGTTTGACAATTAATAAAAAAAATGATACTATCTTTGTGTACGGAAGGTTACCCTAACTGGTAAGGAACCGGTCTTGAAAACCGGCGTCGCAAGACTTCAGAGTTCGAGTCTCTGACCTTCCGCCATAAAGGATGGTGAAGTGGCAGAGTGGCCTAATGCACTCCCCTGCTAAGGGAGAGTACGGTTAATCCCGTACCGTGGGTTCAAATCCCACCTTCACCGCCATTATAAAAGCAGTTTAAGGTAGAATGACTACCTTTTTTTTATAGACAAATATGCATCCGTGGCTCAATTGGATAGAGCACCTGACTACGGATCAGGGGGTTAGGGGTTCGATTCCTCTCGGGTGCGCCATAAAAAAATTAAAAGACAGTTTTCACTGTCTTTTTTTATTTATTATATGCATTTCCTATTAATCCAACAGCTTTTTTTGCAGCTGTTATTTGTGCTTTAGCAATTTCTCTAGCTTTAGCAGCTCCTTTAGCAAGAACTTCTTCCACATATTCCATATTATTTACTAATTCTTCTCTTTTTTCTCTAGCATCTTTAAAGTATTCAAGAACAGCATTTAAAAGTTCAGTTTTAGCATGTCCATATCCATAGTTTCCAGCAACGAATTTATTTTTCATCTCTTCAACTTGTTCTTTAGTTGCAAAAAGTTCGTAAAGTTTAACAATATTGTTATTTGGATCCTTTGGTTCTTCTAAAGGAGTAGAATCAGTAACAATACTCATAATTTGCTTTTTAAGCTCTTTTTTAGATGCAAACATATTAATTGTATTACCATATGATTTACTCATTTTTTGTCCATCAGTACCAGGAATAACAGCTAAATCTTCTAAAATTTGAGGCTCAGGAAGTTTGAAAAGTTCAACTTCATATTGCTGATTAAATTTTAGTGCAATATCTCTTGTCATTTCTAGATGTTGTTTTTGATCTTTTCCCACTGGAACAATGTCGGCATTATACATAAGTATATCGGCAGCCATAAGAACAGGGTAAGTTAAAAGTCCTGTATTAGGTGTAAATCCTTTAGCAACTTTATCTTTGTATGAATGACCTCTTTCTAAAAGACCTACAGGGGTAATGTTAGAAAGTAACCACATAAGCTCTGTATGTTCAGGAACATCTGATTGTAAAAAAATTGTTGACTTTTCAGGATCAAGTCCTAAAGCTAAATAATCTAAAACTATATTATAAGAGTTTTCTCTAAGTGCTTTTGGATCAGTAAGAGATGTAAGTGAATGATAATCTGCAATAAAATAAAAACCTTCATATTTATCTTGGTTTTCTATAAACTGTTTCATGGCTCCAAAATAGTTTCCTAAATGTAATATTCCACTGGGTTGGATACCAGATATACTTCTTTTCATAAAAACTCCTTTTATACTATTATTATATTTTTATATATAAGTTTACATTATTTTACTAAAATTATCAATAGAACGTGAAAAATCTTGTTAAAGAAGAAAAAATTCAATATAATTAAGTAAAAGGGTAAAGGAGTGGAATTATGGAAGAGAAAATAAATAAATTTAGAGAAATGATAAAAGAGAAAAAAATAATAGACTCTATGTTAGCTTTACTTCAATGGGATTTGGAAACCCAAGCACCAAAAGGTGGTTATAAATTGATCTCTGAAATGATAGGAGAATTAAGCTTAAAGAGCTATAATTTAACTACTTCTAAAGAGTTTTTAGAGATGTTAAAAGAATTGAAAAAAAATGAAGAAAAATTAGATGATATAATAAAACGAGAGATAGAACTTTTAGAAGAAGAAGTTGAAAAAATAAAAGTTATACCTAGTGAAGAGTATAAAATGTACTCTGAACTTACAGCTAAAGCTCAAGGGATATGGGAGATAGCTCGAGAAAATAATGATTTTGAAAGTTTTGCTCCTATTTTAGAGCAAATTTTTAATTTTAATCGAAAGTTTATAGAGTATAGAGGAATAAAAGAGGATGTTTATTCAGAAATTTTGAATGATTATGAAAAGGGAATGAACGTTGAAAAGCTAGATAATTTTTTTGCAGAATTAAAAAAAGAGATTGTACCTTTATTAAAAGAAGTAAATAAAAACAAAAGAGACTTTCAAAAGAAAGTGAAGTTTGAAGTTTCAGAATACAATCAAAAGCTTTTTTCAAAAGAGATTTTAGAGTATATTGGGTTTGATTTAGAAAGAGGAGTTTTATCAGAAAGTGCTCATCCATTTACATTAACTGTAAATAAAGATGATGTTAGATTAACAACGAGATATCTAAAAGATTTTCCGTTTTCAAGTGTTTTTAGTACTATTCATGAGGGTGGACATGGAATATATGAACAGGGAGTAGATGAAATTTTAAAAGATACGATTTTATCTGATGGAGCCTCTATGGGTATACATGAATCTCAATCGAGATTTTATGAAAATATTATTGGGAGAAGTAAGGAATTTTGGTTTGGGATTCTAGAAAAAAGTAAATTTAAATATAGTGAATTATCAAAGTTAACATTAGAAGAGATTTATAAAGGAATAAATGAAGTTTCGCCATCTTTAATCAGAGTTGAAGCAGATGAATTAACGTATTCACTACATATAATGATACGTTATGAAATTGAAAAAGGGATTTTATCAAGAGAATACTTGGTAAAAGATTTACCAAGAGTTTGGAATGAAAAAATGTATGAATATTTAGGAGTAGTTCCATCAACAGATTCTGAAGGTGTTTTGCAGGATGTTCATTGGTCTTGTGGTCTTATTGGATACTTTCCATCATACGCTTTAGGAAATGTATATTCACTTCAAATTTTAAATGCTATGAAAAAAGATATAAATATAGAAGGAACATTGGAAAGAGGAGAATTAAAAAGAATTAAAGAATGGTTAAGAGAAAAAATTCATAGATATGGAAAGTTGAAAACACCTAAAGAGATTATGGTTTCAGTAACTGGAGAAGAATTAAATCCAGAATATTATATAGAGTATTTAAAAGAAAAATATAAAAATATTTATAATTAGGAGGGAGTTTTATGGAATATTTTGTAGGAATAGATATTGGAGGTACTAATAGTAAAATTGGAATACTAAATTCTGATGGCGATATTTTAAAAAGTACAAGCATAAAAACAGAATCAATAGAGGGAGTAGATTATACTTTAAATAAAATTTGGGGTACTGTTTTAGAATTATCAGATGAGTTAGATATATCTAGAGATATGATAAAAGGTATTGGTATGGGGATACCTGGACCAGTTATTGATCAGAAAAAAGTTGGTTTTTTTGCTAATTTCCCTTGGGAAAAAAATATAAATATTAGTGAAAAAATGGAAGAGATTTCTGGAATAAAAACAAGATTGGATAATGATGTTAACGTAATAGCTCTAGGAGAAACTTTGTATGGAGCTGGAAAAGGATATTCTAAAAGTGTAACAATAGCTCTTGGAACAGGAGTTGGTGGTGGAATATTTATAGATGGTAAATTAATTTCCGGTGCAACTGGTGCAGGTGGAGAAATTGGCCATATGAAATTAGAAAAAGAAGGAAAAGTATGTGGATGCGGTCAAAAAGGGTGTTTTGAAGCTTATGCATCAGCTACAGGAGTAATAAGAGAAGCTTTATCAAGATTACAAATAAATAAAAATAATGAACTTTATAGATTAATAGATGGTGATTTAAATAAATTAGAAGCTAAACATGTTTTTGATGCTGCTAAAAAAGGAGATAAATTCTCTTTAGAAATTGTCGATTATGTTTCAGAATATCTTGCTATGGGAATTGGAAATGTTTTAAATATTATAAATCCAGAAGTAATAATTTTATCAGGAGGAGTAGCTTTAGCTGGAGATATTTTGTTAGATAAAGTAAAAGAAAAACTACCAAATTATGCCCTAGGAATAACAATTGAAAATCTTCAAATTAAATTAGGACAACTTGGGAATGATGCAGGAATAAAAGGAGCTTCAGCATTAACAATATAAAAAATAAATAAAGTTAAGTATTTGTTGACAAAGTTTTATGAAAAGGTTAAAATACTCCTTGCGTAAAAAAATTAATTAAGGAGTAAGAAAAGAGAAAATGAATCAAAACAATCATGTAAAAATTGAAGTAGCAGACCCTTCAGCATTAGGACTATTAGGTCTTGCAATAGTTACATTGGTAGCATCAGCAAATAAGTTTGGAATTGTAAGTGGAGTATCGTTAGTAATTCCTTGGGCAATATTTTTAGGAGCTTTTGTTCAGTTAATAGCTTGTTTAAATGATATTAAACATGGAAATGTATTTGGAACTACAGCGTTTGGTGGATATGCATTCTTCTGGTTTGGAATGGCTATGAGCTGGATGATACAACTTGGAGTATTTGGTGAAGCTATGAAAGCTGCAGCAGACCCTAAAGCTTTTGGATTTGTATTTATAGGATATTTAATATTCACATTATACATGACAGTTGGAGCTGTTGAAACTAATAAAACATTATTAATAATATTTATATTAATTGACTTCCTATTTATAGGATTAGCTGGAACAACATTTGGAATTGCTCCTCATGCAATGCATACATTAGCTGCAGTATCAGAGTTTGCAATAGCTATGATGTCATTCTACGGATCAGCTGCAAATGTTTTAAATAAAACTTTTGGAAGAGAGTTTTTACCACTAGGAAAACCTTTAGGAATCTTCAAAAAGTAATTGACAAAAAAGGAAAAAATAGATATAATATATAGGTATAATAAATCCTTTCCCACAAAGGAACGCCGTTCGTTATATTAAAAAATATAACTATTTTCGAGGAGGAAAAAAAACGTGAAGAAATACACTGCAATGCAAAGAAAAGAAGACGTTGTAAGAGAATTCGTTCAATACGACGCAGAAGGAAAAATTTTAGGAAGATTAGCTGCAGAAATAGCTAAAAAATTAATGGGTAAAGATAAAGTTTCTTACACTCCACATATTGACGGAGGAGACTTCGTAATCGTTACAAATATCGAAAAGGTAGCTGTAACTGGAAAGAAATTAACAGATAAAGTTTACTACAGTCACTCAGGATTCCCTGGTGGATTAAAAGAAAGAAGATTAGAAGAGATTCTTGCAAAGAATCCTAAAGAAGCTTTAATGCTAGCTGTTAAGAGAATGCTTCCAAAGAACAGATTAGGAAGAGAGCAGTTAACAAGATTAAGAATATTTGTTGGAGCTGAGCACGCTCATACTGCACAAAAACCAGTAAAGGTAGAATTTTAATTAGGAGGGATTGACAGTGGCAGAAATGATTCAATATAGAGGAACTGGAAGAAGAAAAACTTCAGTAGCAAGAGTAAGACTTATTCCTGGTGGAAAAGGAATTGAAATAAACGGAAAAACTATGGCAGACTACTTCGGTGGAAGAGAGTTACTTTCTAAAATCGTTGAGCAACCATTAACATTAACTGAAACTTTAGATAAGTTTGAAGTTAAAGTAAACGTAATCGGTGGAGGAAACGCTGGTCAAGCTGGAGCTATCAGACACGGATTATCAAGAGCTTTACTAGAAGCTGATGAGACTTTAAGAGGAGCTTTAAAAGAAGCTGGTTTCTTAACAAGAGACTCAAGAATGGTAGAGAGAAAGAAATTCGGAAAGAGAAAAGCAAGAAGATCTCCACAATTCTCAAAGAGATAATCGCTTTTTTATTCAAAAAAATTATTGCAGATACAATTATGTATCTGCTTTTTTTTATTTTAAGAAATAAAAAAATAAATATATATAATAAATTTAAAGATAAAAAAAATATATGTTAAAAAGCTAATGACTATAAGTTCAGTGAAGTGTGAGTTGAAAAAATATTGTAAAATAAAGTGTTATTTTACAAAAAGTGGATTTTTAATTAAAAAAATGATTTAAGAGTAAACAGAGTAGACGTAAAAAGTGAGTAAAAAGTTTGGAAAAAAATAAAAAAATATTTACAAAAAGATTAAAATATTGTATAAACTAGGTAACGGGAGAAATTCAAAAACGGGGATTTCTAAAAAAAATAATAACTGGAGGGAATTTATATGAAAAAGTTAGCACTTTTATTAGGTTCTTTATTAGTAGTTGGAGCAACTGCATCTGCAAAAGAAGCTGTAGTAGCACCAGTAGAAGTATCGAAAGAGGTAGTAGTAGTAGCAGACGTGGTTGAAGAGGTAGTAGTAGAGGAAGCTTTCAGACCATCTGGATACATCGGATTAGAGTACAGAGCATACGGAGAAACTGAAGGGCATGGAGATAAAATTGTAAGAAATCCAATAGGAAACTTACCAGACACAAACCAAGATACATGGAATAGAGGGGCGAATAACAGAGCAAGACTTCAAACATCTTTTGGTATTCAAATGACTGAAAATTCTAAATTAGAAGGAAGAATTAGAGATTATACTAATTTAGAGTCATCATCTTCAACTGAGAAAAAATTAGGAAAAGATTATGGAACAGAAACTAGATTAAGATATTCTTATAAGCATAATGATGTTTTAACTTCTAGATTACAATATAGAGATGAAGAAAATGATTCTCAAAACTTTGAGTATATGTTAAGATATACAGCTTACCAAAATAAAGGTGGATTATTATCTAAAATAGTTTTAGCACCGAGCTTATATCACTCAATGGCAGCAGATAATGGTGGAGATTATTTAAATACAATTGGTTTAGATATCGAGTACGCAGGTAACTTACCATTAGGATTTACTTGGGATGGAACTTTATATTTAGATCAAAACTTCTATAATAAATCTGATAAGATTCAAAAAGGAGCAGATTCAACAACAGATAAAGAGTTTGTTGTAACATGGGAGCTTTACTTATATAGAACATTTGCGTTATACTCAACAGATAACTATAATTTAGATTTCAACTTTGAGGGTGGATATGATCCGTATGTATTTAGTCAATATGCAAGATACAATAAAGAAACAGGATTAAAAACATCTGATAAAGATACTTATAGCTTATATACATCTATGAATGTAGCTATAAATTACCAATTAACACCTGCTGTTTCTTTAAACGGTGGAGTTGGAGCAGAGTATAGAAACTGGGATAACGAAAACCAATCTTCAGCTAATGACTGGAGATGGCAACCATACGCATTCGCTGGTATGAAAGTAAACTTCTAATTCTATAGATAATAGTAGAAATTAAGTTTAAAATATTATTTCCTTGTAAGAATAATTCTTACAAGGAAATTTTTTTATAATAATATTTAATATGAGGAGGAAAAATGAAAAAATTCTTATTGTATTTTATAACATCAACAGTTTTAATAGCTAACGTTCCAGAAAGAGTTAATAATAACATTGAAAAAAACTCATATACTCAAGATAATTCGAGCATATATGTTAGAGATCAAGAGAGAGCTTATAAAAGAATAGTTTCTTTGGGAGAAAAAGAGGGACTTTCAAAAGAGAAGATAGATAATGAAGTTATAAGGTTAGAAAAAAAATATGGGACAGACTATGAAATTATTTACAAACATTTTTATTATGATGTAAAAGAAGTTTCTAAAAAAGAGAAAAAAAACGAAGAAATAAAAAAAATAAATAACGAAAAAAAAATAGAGTATAAAAAAATAATGAAAGAATCAAAACTTCCTGAAAATATAAAGGCTTATATAGATAATCAAGCGCAAAATAAATATCCTAATGATTATTTTCAGAGAGTAAAATATACAGAAGAGTTAATAGAATTTTATAATTTTATAAAAAAATAAAAAAGTTATTGACATAATGTAAAAAAAATGGTATTATTATTTTTGTCAGCGGGAAACACCGCAGAC
>NZ_KI518162.1 GCF_000479045.1 Cetobacterium somerae ATCC BAA-474 | reverse complement strand
AATTATATTATTTTATAAAATTAAAATAATATTTTTAGACTATACTTTATTAAAATATCTTGAGAAAATCTCTTCCTCTATTAGGGAGAGATTTTTTCAAGGCAATATTTCTAATTTTTTAGATTTTTATATTAAAATATTAGTAAATTATAACAATAAAATTTAAAAAATGAAGGTGAAATCTATGAAGATCTATAACTTAGAATATCCAAGCTAAAGAGCTTATGCCGCTTAAAAATTAATTTCCATTCTTAAAAGAGGTTGATTCTATTGCATTAAAATAAGTTTTTAAAAATTTAGAAACTGCATACAAGAATTTTTTTCAGAAAAGAGCGAGCTTTTCTAAGTTCAGATTAAAAAATCATATAATGCGATAATATTGAAGTCTTTAGCATGAAAGGTGTGAATCAAGTGTTGAACTTTAACAAATATATTGCAGATAGCGATTGGGAAATGTTTACAACTATGCTTCAATATAAATTAATGAATACATCAAATATTAAGGTTAAAGTCTTTTAGAACCACATTATTGTTGCTCCAACTGTATAATTTAAATATATCAGATATTAAGGTTAAAGTATTTCATAAGATTTCACTCAAAAAGTCTTTGTCAACATTTAAATACATCTAATGTTAAGGTTTTTATTATTTTATAACCACCATTTAAATTTAAATACATCAAAATATTAAGGTTAAAGTCTTTTAAAAGAAAAAAAGATTTAAATTATTACATCTATATATATTTTCAAAACATTGTAGTTTTAAATTAAAGTTAGTATGTAAAAATTTATGGTAAGTATATTGATTTGTAATCTTTTCTAACTCATATGGAAGATATTCTTCGTATTTAAATAATTCTCCTCTCATTTTTTGAGGCTGACTAATAGTTTCTACACTAGCTTTATTTATAAGGCTATGTATTTCACAAGTATCTTCAATATTTTCAACATCTAAAATTTCAACATCTTCTACATTAGCAATATGATCATTTTTTCCTAAATAAGGAATATATGTAAAGTGATATTTTAATAATCGTTCCTCTAAAGTCCTTAAAAGACTAGAGTTATTATCCAATAAAATATAGATATCCCATTCAGGATTTTCAAGCCACTGCTCTTTTACAATAAGGTTTCCACCCTCTTCAAAGCTTGCATATCCAACGCTATTATTAAAAACTTGAATTTTTTTAGTTAATGAAATATTTTTTGGGACAATACTAATCTTTAAATCTTTAAGGTTTTCATAGAATTCTGGATATATAGAGGGTTTAATCTTTCGTTTTTGTTGATTGTATCCTTCTAAACCTAAAATAGCTCCCAAAATACCAAGAAGAGCAATTTTATGTATATTAGAATATGTGATTCTATACAATCTTTTAACATTTTCTACCCCACTATCTATTTAAACTAAATAAACTTTGCGTTTACATATCCAAATCCTCGAGCACCAAGTTCTAAAAGACCTGTTGAAAAGATAATCCATCCTAATTTTTGGGCATATTCATTATCTTCAATTTCAATTTGTAATTTATCACCTAAAAGAGTTATATCTTTGTATTTTGTTCCTATTGGAGTTCTATTTTTTAAATTTATTTTTTTTATAAAATTAAAATTTTCATCTAATTTAGTATTAAAAAAGAAATTATATTTTTTTATAGCATTTTCTTTTATTCTTTTTTCAAAGGTTGGTGTTAGAATAAGTTTGTAGACATAAAAT